>VGPP01000075.1 GCA_016882585.1 Cyanobacteria bacterium M_surface_7_m2_037 | reverse complement strand
TACAACCACACCTGCGAAGGCAATCAGGCCGGGCCCACCCTGAGCTGGCGCGGCATCGATGACCGCAACTACTACCACCAGAACGCCAAGGGGGATTACCTGGATGTGAGCGGTTGCGGCAACTCGATCGCCGCCAACCGGCCCCATTCACGGCGGCTGATTCTCGAATCGATGCGCTGCTGGGCGCTGGAGCTCGGGGTGGATGGCTTCCGCTTCGATCTCGGCATCGCCCTCAGCCGCGGCGAAGAGCTCACTCCCCTGGATCACCCGCCGCTGTTTGAGGAAATCGAGGCCGATCCCGAACTCGCCGATCTCAAGCTGGTGAGCGAACCGTGGGACTGCGGCGGCCTCTACCGCCTGGCCGACTTCCCCTCAAGGCGCGTGGGCGCCTGGAACGGTCGCTTTCGCGATGACGTGCGCCGTTTCTGGAAGGGCGATGAGAAGAGCTGCTGGCCCATGGGGCAGCGCCTGGCGGGCAGCCCGGATCTGTTCGGCGGCCAGCCGGCCCTGCTGGGCCGCAGCATCACCTTCCTCACCGCCCATGACGGCTTCACCCTGGCGGATCTGGTGAGCTACAGCCAGAAGCACAACCTGGCCAACGGCGAAGACAACCGCGACGGCGACAACCACAACAACAACTGGAATCACGGCGCCGAAGGCCCCAGCACCGATGCGGCTGTCATCACCCTGCGCAACCGCCAACTGCGCAACCTGCTCAGCTCCTTGCTGCTCAGCCCCGGGGTGCCGATGCTGCTGATGGGCGACGAGGTGCGCCGCAGCCAGGGGGGCAACAACAATGCCTGGTGCCAGAACAACATCCTGGGGTGGATGCACTGGCAGCCTGATGCCGAGGATCAAGCCCTGCGGCTGTTCGTGCAGCGGCTGATCCATCTGCGCCACCACCTGGCGGATCTGCTCAACCCTGAGATCCCACACCCGGAGGCGGGCAAGGCCCTGCGCTTCGATCAGGCGGGCCACCTGATGCGGCAGTGGGATGGGGTGAAGCTGGGTCAGCCGGATTGGGCCGCCTGGTCGCACACCCTGGCCTGGAGCCTCAACGACCACGAACACGGCCCGCTGATCTGGTGCGGCATGAACGCGTATCACGAAGATCTGAGCTTCGAGATCCCCAGCTGCAACAGCAGCTGGAAGCGGGTGATCGACACCCATCAACCCAGCGGAGAAGACCTGCCATCCCAGGCGCCGGGAATAACAGGCAACACCGTGGCGATGGGCAGCCGCAGCCTGGTGTTGTTGGTGACCGAGCCCCTGATGGAGGGGGTTCAGCTGTAAGCGGGCTGCGGGAATCGAACCCGCATCATCAGCTTGGAAGGCTGAGGTTTTACCACTAAACTAAGCCCGCAGCAGTACAAACGCATCATGCGTTGGTGCTGGGCTGGCGTGCTCTGGATTTCACGCCGGCTGCAGCATTATGACCTGCGTTCGGATCAGACCTCTTGTCCGCTGCGTCTCCAGCCGCCCCAGCCGCTCCCTTTGATGCGGCAAGACTGCGGGGCCTGGCGCGGTTGCGGCTGCTGGTGGCCTACGGCCTGGGCGACGCCGGCACCGGCATGGCGGCCTCCCTGATCGGCTTCTACCTGTTCATCTTCTATACGGCTGCCGCGGGCCTGCCCGCCTGGATGGCCGGCCTGGTGCTGATGCTGGCCCGCCTCTGGGATGCGGTGAACGATCCGGTGGTGGGCTGGCTGAGTGATAAAACCACCGGCCGCTGGGGGCCGCGCCTGCCCTGGATCGTGGGCAGCGCCCTGCCGCTCGGGGTGGCGATGGCCCTGATGTGGTGGCTGCCGCCCGGCAGCGAGTGGGTGCGCTTCTGGGTGTTCGTGGCCATCTCGGTGTTGGCCAACAGCCTCTACACGTGCGTGAACCTGCCCTACGCGGCCCTGGCGGCGGAACTCACCACCGATGTGTCGTTGCGCACGCGGCTGAACATGGCGCGCTTCACCGGCTCGATCACGGCAGGGCTTGTTGGCATCGTGCTGGGGGGCCTGCTGCTGCGCGATCACCAGAACCCCCTGAGCTACTGGAAAGTGGGGGTGCTCTCCGGCCTGATCATCGCCGTGTGCACGCTGCTGTGCGCCTGGGGTGTGGCGCCATCAGCCCGCAATTGCCAGAAGCCGCTGGCTGAACGCGGCACCACGCGGCGGCTGATCAAACGGGTGCGCAGCAATGGCCGCTTCGTGAAGGTGCTCGGCCTCTACCTGCTGCTCTGGTGTGCGCTGCAGATCATGCAAACGGCCGCGCTGATCTTCCTGCCCGTGGTGATGCGGGTGCCGGAGGGCTGGAGCAACTGGATCCTGCTGCCGTTCCAGATCAGCACGCTGGTGGGCCTGCAGCTGTGGACCTCGGTGTCGCACCGCCAGGGCCGCATCCGCGCTCTCCAATGGGGCAGCGGCCTGTGGATCACCGGATGTCTGGCGGCCATGCTGCTGGCGCCGCTCGATGCAGCGATCAGCCCGCTGGGGTCGGCAGGCAATGGTCTGCGGCTGGCCCTGCTGATCGGCGCGATTCTGCTGGTGGGCCTTGGCGCCTCCACCGCCTATCTGATCCCCTGGGCCCTGCTGCCCGATGCCATCGATGCCGACCCGGAAAAACCGGCGGGCCAATACAGCGCCTGGATGGTGTTCACCCAGAAGATCTGCATCAGCTTTGCCCTCTTCTTCTTCGGCAACCTGATGAGCCTCAGCGGCTATGTGGCGTCGCGCGGCATGCTGCAGCCCGATAGCGCCCTGGTGGCGATCCGGCTGTGCATGGGCATCATTCCTGCAGTTCTGGTGGTTCTGGGCCTGGTGGTGATGCGCCGCTGGCCTGAGAAGGGTCTGCACCTGCAGCACCACCCCAGCGCCGGCTGAACCCACCCATGCCCTCGATGACCCGCCGCCGTACTCCCAGCTGGCTACGCCCGCGCTGGCTCACACGCCTGGGCGAAAGCTGCCTGATCGGCGGTCAGGCGATGGCCGCTCTGGCCAAAGGCCAGGTGGGGATCAACGATCTGATGGTGGAGCTGATGGAAGCGGGCCCCGGCAGCTTCCTGATCGTGATCATCACCGGCCTGGCGGCAGGCACCGTGTTCAACATCCAGGCCGCCTCCGAACTGGTGAAACAGGGCGCTGGCTCCACAGTGGGCGGCATCCTCGCCCTGGGCCTGGCCCGTGAGATTGCGCCGATCCTCACCGCCACGCTGGTGACGGGCAAGGTGGCCACGGCCTATGCCGCCCAGCTCGGCACCATGAAGGTGACGGAGCAGATCGATGCGATCACCATGCTGCGCACCGATCCGGTGCAGTACCTGGTGGTGCCGCGGGTGCTGGCGATGCTGATCATGACCCCGGTGCAATGCCTGGCCTTTTTCGCCGTGGCGATGTGGTCGGGCCAGGTGAGCAGCACGCTGCTGTATCAGATCCCGCCATCGGTGTTCTGGAACTCCGTGCGCACCTGGATGGAGCCCTCGGATCTGCCCTCGATGCTGCTCAAGGCGGTGGTGTTCGGCCTGCAGATCGCCGTGATCTCCTGCGGCTGGGGCCTCACCACCCGCGGCGGCCCCAAGGAAGTGGGCACCAGCACCACCGGGGCGGTTGTGATGATCCTGGTCACCGTGTCGCTGATGGATGTGGTGCTCACCCAACTGCTGTTCGGCCAATGACCGCTGAAGCACCTCTGCCCAACCCCAGCCAGGGCGTGATCCTGGCGCCGAGCCCCTGGTTGCCCCTGGCGGTGGTGGCCCTGGGGCTGGCCTCGCTGCTGCTCAATCCCTGGCTGTCGCTGGTGGTGAGCCTGTTCGGGCTGTTTCTGCTGATCCAGAGCCAGATCCTGCGGCTGCAGTTCAGCGCTGATGCCCTGCTGGTATGGCGCGGCAGCACGGTGCTGCGCCGCTTCCCCTACAGCGAATGGCTGAGCTGGACGCTGTTCTGGCCTGCCATCCCTGTGCTGTTTTATTTCCGTGAACAGCGCAGCATCCACTTTCTGCCGGTGCTGTTTGATCCCAACACCCTGCGCGAGCAGCTCAACCTCCACGTGAGCGCCCAGCCATGAGCGACGACGTCCAGACACCCGCACCCGACAGCGCAGCTGCCCCGTGGCAGGAGCTGGCGTTGCGCGAGCTTAAGCAGCAACGGGAAGCGCTCGAGAGCGAGATCAACGCGCTGAGTGCCCGACGGGATCAACTGCAGCAGGAGATCAACAGCAGCTTCGCCGGCCAGTCGGATTCGATCGCCCGGCGGGTGAAGGGCTTCCAGGATTACCTGGTGGGAGCCCTGCAGGAGCTGGCGGTGGCGGCCGAGCAGATGGAGCTGGTGGTGCAGCCGCTGGTGGTGCAACCCTCGCCGCTGGATCAAGCGGCGGCGGCGCAGCCCGCCAGCAACGGCCCTGGCACCGCCAGCCCGCCGCCGGCAGCTGCAGGCCTGTTCAGCGCCGATGAAGCGCTGATTCGCGAGCGGCTGCAGAGCTTCCAGGGCCAACCGGATTTCTATGCCGACCCCTGGAAACTCCGCCGCAGCCTGGAAGCCTCCGGCGCCGCCGTGCTCGACGACTGGTTCCTCAACCAAGGCGGACGCGGCGCCCAGCCCAGCAGCGGCAGCCGCAACCGCAATGCCCTGATCACCGCAGCGGCCGTCTCAATCCTCGGCGATCTCTACGGCGAACGCTTTCAAACGCTCGTGCTTGCCGGAACCCCCGAACGGCTGGGCGAGTGGCGCCGCGGCCTGCAGGATTGCCTGGGTTTGGCCCGTGAAGATTTCGGCCCCCAGAGCGGCATCGTGCTGTTCGAGCGTCCGGATGCCCTGATCGAGCGCGCCGATCGCCTGGAGGAGCGCGGCGAGCTGCCCTTCATCGTGGTGGATGCGGCGGAAGCAGCTGTGGAGGTGCCGATCCTTCAATTCCCCATCTGGCTGGCCTTTGCCGGCAGCCCCACCGAACTCGCCCTCGACGACGACCTGCTGTGACATCACTGCTGCAAACGCCCCTGTTCTGCCTGCTGGCGGGCTACCTGCTGGGTTCGATCCCCAGCGGTTACCTGGCGGGCCGCTGGCTCAAGGGTGTGGACATTCGCAGCCTGGGTTCTGGCTCCACCGGCGCCACCAACGTGCTGCGCCAGTTCGGCAAAGCGCCCGCACTGGTGGTGTTTCTGGTGGATGTGCTCAAGGGCACCGCAGCGGTGCTGCTGGCCAAGGCGCTGCTGCAGCCGCTCGGCATCACCGCCGAGAGCGACTGGTGGGTGGTGGCCACGGGCCTGGCAGCGCTGGCCGGCCACATCTGGCCCGTGTGGCTGGGCTGGCGCGGTGGCAAGGCGGTGGCCACGGGCCTGGGCATGCTGCTGGGCCTCACCTGGCCGGTGGGCCTGGCCTGCTTCGGCGTGTTCATGGCCGTGATCTCGCTCTCGCGGATCGTGTCGCTCTCCAGCGTGATCGCCGCCCTCAGCCTGCCGCTGCTGATGCTCGGCTCCTTCGCCAGCAGTGGCACCGGCCTGCGGCCGGCCTACCTGGCCCTCGCCTTGGTGGCGATGGTGCTGGTGCTCTGGCGGCACCGCAGCAACATTGAGCGCCTGCTGGCGGGAACCGAGCCGCGCATCGGCCAGAAGAAAGCCTGAAGGATCAGCAGGCGTCGTCGAGCACGTTGTTGAGGATCCCACCGCCAGGCAGTCGGTAAACACCGAAATCGCGGCGATCGAGCGTGGCGATGTGCCGAATCCCGCTCTGCTGCGCCAGCCAGAGCAGTGAGGCATCCGCCAGATCCATCGGCAGATCGCCGTATTGGCGCATCCAAGGGCCGATGCTCAGCAGGGCGGCTGCGGGCAGCTCTGCCAGCTGCAATCCACCGATCTGAACCCACTCCAGGAAGCGGGGCGCCACATCAGCAGGCACGAGATGGCACACCTCGGTGAGCACGGGCCAGGTGGAGAGCAACGGACCACTCGCCTGGGCAAAGAACCGGCTGCAGAGCTGGTGATCCTGATCACTGCGATCCAGCCACGCCACCAGTGGACCGGTGTCCACAAGCACGGGACAACTCAGAACCGAAGTGCTCATCGTTGCGCCTGGTGCTGCCGGCGCAGCTTCTGACGGATCCGATCGGCATGCTCACGGCCATGCGCGTGATCGCCACTGGCAAAACACCCCTCAAGATCGAGCGCCTCCGCCAACGCCGCCGGGCTCTGGCGCTGATGCTGCAACAACTCCAGACCAGCCTTCACCACATCGGTCTGCGACAGACCGAGCTGCCGGCAGAGACCATCCAGCCGAGCCTCACTGGCGTCATCCAGGCGAACAGAGATGGTGCGCATCGCCGCCAACACCAGGCGTATTAACGCAATAATACGCCTGGCACCAAGGCTGTCTTCAGCCCAGCTGGCGGCTGCGCTCAGCAGCAGCCACCACCGCTTCGATCAAGGCAGAGCGCAGGCCACCGCGCTCCAGGGCGCGGATGCCGGCGATGGTGGTGCCGCCGGGGCTGCTCACCATGTCTTTGAGCTGGGCGGGGTGCAGCTGCTGCTGTTCCAACAGCGCGGCGCTGCCCGCCAGCGTGCGGCCGGCAAGGTGCAACGCCTGCTGCCGCGGCAGACCCGCCGCCACGGCGCCATCGGCCATGGCCTCAGTCACCATCGCCACAAAGGCCGGGCCCGAGGAGGTGAGCGCCAGGAAGGCATCGAGCTGCACCTCCGGCAACTCCAGCACCTCACCCACCTGCGCAAACAGGTGCTCCACCCAGCTCTGCTGAGCGGCAGACACGCCCTCTCCCCAGGCCAGGCCGGTGAGCCCGGCTCGCACCAGGCAAGGGGTGTTGGGCACCGCCCGCACGATTCGCCAACCGGGAAAGAGCCGCTGCAGCCGCGCCACAGTGACACCGGCCAACACCGAGATCAGCAGCGGCGGTTCCTCGGCCGCCGGGGCGGGTGCAGCCGCCGCCACAGCCTCCAGCTGCTGGGGCTTCACCGCCAACAGCGCCACAGCACAGCCCCAGGAGTCTGCCGCGTCGGTGCTCACGGCTAGCTCAGGCCGCGCAGCACGCAGACGATCAGCCGAGGCCTGGGACGCCACAGCTGCGCGCACTCCGGCCGGCGGCACCAGGCCGCTCTCCAGCAAAGGAAACAGCAAGGCCTGGGCCATGCGACCCAGGCCGATCACCCCAAAGCTGGCGGGGGAAAAGCTGCTCAATGCGGTGCGAGTGCGCTCAGCCGACGCTAGCGCCGTAGGTTTCGCGGCCCCAGGCGGGAGCGGGAGCGGCTTCCGGCTCCTGGCTCACCTCGCGGGACACCACGGTGGGGGAGGAAGGCTCCTCGCTGGCGGCGGTGGTCACCGTGACGCAGCTGGGGGCAAACAGGAAGATGCTCTCGCCCACCCGCTCCTGATGGCCGTCGATGGCGAAGGTGCCGCCGGCCACGAAATCCACGGCGCGCTGGGCCTGATCCGGCTCCATCATCGTGAGGTTGAGGATCACGGTCTTGCGCTCGCGCAGGGCCTGGATGGCGCGGGGCATCTCATCGAAGCTGCGGGGCTCCATCAGGGTCACCTCCGCCGCCGAGGAGGAGATGCCCGGCATGCCGATCACATTGCTGCCGGCAAAGGGATCAACGCTGTCGAAATCGCTGGTGAGGGCCAGGGCACCGGGGCTGGTGGTGCTGCTGGTTTCCGGCACATCGCCGTGGTCGTAATCGAGTTCGTCGTCGTAGCCGTCGAGGTAGTCGTCACCGGAGACAACTGCACGCAGGCGGGAGAGCAACGACACCGTGGAACCTCGGTCTTGGCACTAGACCTAGATAGCGTCCCACGCGGGCGGTGACAAGGGTTTCGGGCCGAAGAGGGCTGAGCCGATACGCACCCAGGTGCTGCCGGCCGCTGCGGCCTCTGGCCAATCGCCGCTCATTCCCATCGAAAGCT
>VGPP01000074.1 GCA_016882585.1 Cyanobacteria bacterium M_surface_7_m2_037 | reverse complement strand
CTGGTGCTGGTGGATGAGGCCTCGATGGTGGACAGCACCCTGCTGGACATCGCCCTGCGCTGCGCCCATCCCTTCCGCACGCGGCTGGTGTTTGTGGGCGATCCGGCCCAGCTGCCACCGGTGGGGGAGCCCACCAGCCCCGTGTTCGCCATGGGCCGCGCTGCCGCCGCCAGCCTGAGCGAGGTGGTGCGCCACCAGGGGCCCGTGCTGCAGCTGGCCACGGGCCTGCGCAACGGCCAGCTGCCCTGCCGCCAGCCGCCGCCGCTGCCGCCGGTGCGCGACCCCCAGGGCCAGGTGGCTGTGCTGCCTCGCAACGATTGGCTGGCTGCGGCCCAGTCGGCCTTGCGCCGCGGCGCTGAGCTCGACAACCCCGATCACGCCCGCATCCTCTGCTACACCAACCGCGCTCTGGAGCACTTGGTTCCCATCGCCCGCCGGGCCATCCACGGCGAGATGGCCGACCAGTTGCCGGTGCTGCCAGGCGAGGTGCTGATCACCCGCGCGGCGGTGATGGCGCCGGCGTGTCGGGCCGGCGAGGAGGCCGCCGAAGAGCCCGACATGCTGCTCGGCTCCAACCGCGAGCTGGTGGTGCGTGATGTGACCCCCGAGCGCTGCGATCTGGCGGATTTCGGCATCGGCAGCGGTGATGGCCTCACTGCTCCGGTGATCGACACCCTGAATGCCGAGGTGGATGCTGGCGAGGCACGCCTCACGCTGCGCCTGCTGCCGCCCGCCGGCAGCCATGCACGCCAGGAGCTCGATGCCCTGATGGCTCAGCTGCGCCAACAGGCCCGCGATGCCGGCAAACAAGCCGGGCGTGCGCTGTGGCGCCGCTACTTCCTGGTGCGTGATGCCTTTGCGTCGTTGGGGCCAGCGGCTGTGCTCACGGTGCACCGCAGCCAGGGCAGCACCTTTGGCGAGGTGTTCGTGGCGGGTGATGTGTTCTGGCCCAGCGATGCGGTGCTGCGCCGCCAGCTGGTGTACGTGGCCGTGAGCCGCGCCAGCCAGGCGGTGTGGCTGGTGGCGGATGCTCGCCGTGGTGAGGCTCCCGCTGCGGAGCAGCGCCTCTGGCGTGATTGGCTCGCGGCCGGGGCCTGAGCTCAGCTCAATTGCAGGCCTTCGATTCCCTGCCAGCCGAGGTAGCCCGCCAGCACCAAGCTCAGCCCCCCCACCAGAAGATCGCCCCGGGCAAACAGCACTTGCTTGCCCTTCTCGAGCAGCGGCACCACCCGATCGCGACCCACCAGCACTGCTCCAAAGGGCAGCAGCAGCGCCAGGCTGGCGGCTACGGAGAAGCCAGCTGTGTACAGCACCTCCTGCACACGGCTCAGGCCTGAGGCCAGCAGCGCTGAAGCCGCCTTGGCGAACAGAAACAGATCATCGGGGCTGATCACCTCAATGGCGCAGCTGGCCCCGAGCAGCAGCGGCAGTGGCATGGCGCAGAAGCGATCCAGCTGACGGGTCCAGGCGGGAGGATCCTTTCCTTCCTCCTTGCGCTCCAGCAGTTCCTTGAGGCCCAGAGCCAGGAGCGCTCCAGCGGCCAACAGATCCAGCCCGGTGCGGTGGCTGCTGCCTTTGTCCATGGTGAGCAGCAGGCCGTGCCCCACGGTGAGCAGCAGCACCACCATCGCGGTGACGGTGACCATCCAGGCCAGCACAAACAGCCCGCCCCGGCGCAGCGGCTGGGGGCCCAGCAGCAACAGCAGCAGCAAGCCGATATGGATCGGACTGATGGCAATGCCACTGCCGTAGGCCAGCAGCTCGGCCCACAGGGTCCCGTTTGTCATCGCGGCTGGTTCAGCGTCGAATTTCGAACCAGTCTTCCCTGCTTGGTGCCAGTTGGCTATGGCTCACGCTGTGCACCCCGGCTCCCTGGGGACCCCGTTCGCACCAGAGCCGCAGCTCGGTGAGCTGGTGCAGCGCGCCCTCCGCCTGCACCTCCACCGAGCCATCGGGCCGGTTGCGCACCCAGCCGTTCAGATTCAGTTCGCGCGCCTTCTGGCAGCAGGCGGCGCGATAGCCCACGCCCTGCACCCGGCCGCGCACGATCAGCTGCCAGCGCTCCAGCCGAGCTTGCGCGGATGGATCAGGCCGTTCCACCTCCAGCCACTCGCGCTGGCGCACGCTGCGGCCAATGCGGCCCGGTGTGTAGGCATCGGCGATCAGCCAGCCCGGTGCCCGCGATTCCACCTGGCGCGGTGTGCTGCGCTTGGCTGCCGATTCTTTGTGTTTGCGCACTGCTGCCAACCCCCAACCACCTGTGCTCAAGCTGGCACGGCAGCGGCCCGCTGGCTACGGGTGCGGAACCGGCGCGATGGGCGCATTCCAACGCAGCAGGGCTCGTTGCTCCCGCTCGCTGCCCAACACGCAGAAGCTGCCGGTACCCAGCACCAAGAGGGCCCCGCCGACGGCCCCGAGCCCCAGCCAGCATCCCGCCAGGCTGCGCAGGATGTGCCCATGAGCGAACAGCGCCACGCGGCCCCCCGGGTGCTGCTGTACCAGCCGTGCGATCAAGGCATCACAGCGCTGCTGCACCTGCGTCAGGCTCTCGCCGCCGGGGCAGGGATGGCTGAACACCGTCCAGCCGGGAACGCTCTGGCGGATCTCGGCGGTGGTGATGCCTTCGTAGCGGCCGTAGTCCCACTCGCGCAGATCGGGTTCGAGCTGCGCCTGGCCGCCCAGGCCCGCCAGCTCACAGGTGCGCCGCGCCCGCTGCAGGGGGCTGCAGTACACCGCATCAAACGTGTGTTGGGCCAGCAGGGGAGCCAGGGCGCGGGCTTCGGTTTCGCCGTCAGGCAGCAGGGGGATGTCGGTGCTGCCGGTGTGGCGGCCGTTGCGGGCCCATTCCGTGGCGCCATGCCGCAGCAGCCAGAGTTCAGGGTTGGCCATCAGGGGTGCGCGCAACAGGGCAGCAGAGGGGAGGTGCGCCGGGCGGCGGCCGTCAGCCGCTGCGGAATCCAGCGGCAGCCCCCCCAGTGCAGGTGCAGCCAACTGGCATGGAGGGTGCTGGTGCTCCAGCCCTCGGGGCGCGGCGGGCAGCCCCAGCCCTCAAGCTGCCACAGCTGATCGGCTTTGTCAGGGCTGCTGCTCAGCTGCCAGCGGTGAAATTCATGGCCGTTCACCTGCTCGCCGCGCTGCAGCACCAGGCCGCTGCGCAAGGCGGTGGCACTGCGGTAGCCGAGGCTGAGCTGGCCGCGTTCGGCCCGAAACGGCAGCAGGCCGGCCATGGGGTGGCTGTTGCCTTGTTGGTCGGTGAGTGCCTGGCCGAGCAGCAGCAGGCCGCCGCATTCTGCATAGATCGGTAAACCGTGCCGTTGGGCCCGCTGCAGCTCCTGCAGGCTGCGCTGGCTTGAGGCCAGCTGGGCTGCATGCAGTTCCGGGTAGCCCCCCGGCAGCACCAGCGCCTGGCAGCCCTCGGGCAGCGGCTGATCCGCCAGGGGCGACCAGTGCTGCACCTCCACCCCTCGCTCCACCAGCAATTCACTGGCTTCGGGATAACGGAAATGGAAGGCGGCATCGCTGGCGATGGCGATGCGCACCGGCTCGCGGCCCGTGCTGGCCGGCTCGCTGTCGCTAGGCGGGGAACGTGGCTTCGGTGTGGGCGTGGGTGCCTGCAGCAGCGGCCAGAGCTGCTCCAGTTCCAGATGCCGCTCGGCCAGATCCGCCCAGGCCCCAAGCCGTTGTTCCAGATCGGCCAGCTCGTGGGCGGGCAGCAGCCCCAGGTGCCGCGAGGGCAGTTCCAGGCTGTCGTGGCGGGGCAGGGCCCCGAGCAGCGGCATGGCGATGGAGCGCAGCGCTTCAGCCAGCAGGGCGTGGTGACGCTCGCTGCCCACCCCATTGAGCACCACTCCGGCCAGCTGCAGGCTGGGTTGGTGGTCGCGAAAGCCTCGCACCAACGCCGCCACCGATCCCGCCTGGCGGCTGGCTTCCACCACCAGCACCACCGGCAGCTTCAGCAGTTGGGCCACATGGGCGGAACTGCCCTCGCTGCTGGCACCGCGGCCATCGAACAAGCCCATCACCCCCTCCACCAGGCTCAGCTCGGCCGTGCTGCCGTGCTGTTGGAAGCTGCCCTGCACCCAGGCCTCACCGCAGAGCAGCGGATCGAGGTTGCGGCAGGGGCGGCCGCTGGCGGCGCTGAGCAGCTGGGGGTCGAGGTAATCGGGCCCCACCTTGAAGGTTTGGATGCTGCGGCCGCGGCGCCGGGCCAGGGCGGTGAGCGCCAGGCTCACCAGGGTTTTGCCGCTGCCGCTGGCCGGGGCGGCGATCAGGCAGGGCATGGAGGCCGTTTAGTTGGGCAGCAGCTTGGCAGCCAGGGCCGCGGCGCTGGCCAGCAGCGGGTTGGTGCTGTCGTGCCCGCCGCCCAGCAGCCGGGCCATCTCCATCTCCTCGCTTTCGTTGGGCAGGGGCACCACCTCTTCAGCGAGCTCCATCGAGGCCACGCCGCCAGCCTCCAGACGCATGCAGCCGCCCGATTCCGAGCAGAGGATCACGCAGAGCGGCGGGCGCTGCGGTGGCGCGCAGATCAGCCGCAAGCCCACCAGGGCACCGGGGTGCATCTTGCTCACCCCCACCGGCACGGGCATCAACCGGAACTGCACGCTCTGGCCATCGCTGCGCTGGAATTCAGCGCCGATGCCGCGCCCCTCCCCGGCACCGCCATCAATCCAGAAGCTGTTCAGCAGGTGCCAGCCGAGGCGATCGGCGATCCAGGCCGCCAGCAGCAGCCCCTTCACGGGGTGCTGGCCTTCCACGTCGATGTCGAGCTGCACCACCTGATCGAGGGCGCTTTGGCGGCAGGGCGGGTCGAACACCATCGCCAGCGATTCCCGCCAGGTGCGCAGCCGCAACCAGTTCAGGTCGTTCACGGCCTGGCCCTGCTCGATCCGCTGCACCAGCAGATCGAGACAGCGGCGCGGTTCACCGATGGAGCTATCCACCACCAGCCGGCGCGGTGGTACGGCCAGGGCTTCCAGCAGCTCCGGCGATTCATCCATCGTGCCGTTCCACCACACCCAGCAGGGCAGGTCGCTCGGAATCAGCTCCTGCAGCATCGCCAAACCCTGCTGCATGGCTCCCATGCCGCCCCGCAGCACAACCACATCGCCGCAGGCATCAGCGCTCACGCCGCGCTCCTCGGGCAGCGGGCAGTAGGCCGCCACGGTGGATTCCAGTTGCTGATCACCCGCCAGGGTGGGCGCCAGGGTGATCAGCCGGCGGGGCTGGTGCGCGCTGATGGCGCGATCCACGAATTGGCCGCGCAGATCTTCAGCGCCATGGCTTCCCGGCAGCTGGCCGAGCGCCCAGGCCACATCCGGTGCGGTGGGTGCTGTGCTGGCGGGCAGGCCGAGTGCCCCGATCGCCTCGCGGGCGGCCTCCAGCAGCTGGTCGTTGAGCAGACCGGTGATCGGCCCATCGGCCCGGCCAGTGCGGATCAACTGTTGCTGCAGCCAGGAGGGCTCCCACACCACCAGGGTGAAGGTGGCGGCACCGCTGGAATCCTTGAGGTTGTCGGTCCAGAGCCGGTTGAGATAGGCCGGCACTTCGCTGGGGGGCAGTTGGAGCGGGGCCTGGAGGGTGAGCTGGGGAGCCATGGGGTGTTGTGCAGCGAAAACGGCAGCGGAGGGGAAGCGAAGGCAGTGGGCGAAGGCAGTCGGGAAACGATCAGGGGCGACGCCACATCAGGCCGTCCTCGGCCAGCAGGTTGTCGGCAGCACTGGGCCCCCAGGTGCGGGCCTCGTAGGGGTACACCGGCAGCTGGTGGGGTGCGTCTTCGATCAGCTCCAGCAGCGGGGTGTAGAGCCGCCAGGCGGCTTCCACCTCATCGCTGCGGGTGAACAGGGTGGGATCGCCGAGCATGGCGTCGGCCAGCAGGCGCACATAGCCCTCATCGGAGGGTTCCCCGAAGCTCTCGTCGTAGCTGAAGTGCATGTCCACCGGGCGGCTGCGCATGCCGGAGCCGGGGGCCTTCACGTCGAACACGAAGCCGGCGCCCTCATCGGGCTGGATCCGCAGCACCAGCTGGTTGGCGGTGGGGGTGCCGCCGGCTGCATCGAACAGCTGCACGGGTGCCTTGCGGAAGGTGAGCACCACCTCCGAGAGCCGTTTGGGTAGGCGTTTGCCCGTGCGGAGGTAGAAGGGCACCCCCTGCCAGCGCCAGTTGTCGATGAACAGCTTCATCGCCACATAGGTTTCGGTGGTGCTCTCGGGATTCACCCCCGGCTCCTCCCGGTAGCCCGCCATCGGATTGGCCGGGTTGCCGCCGCGGCTGTATTGCCCGCGCACGCAGCACTTCCAGGGTTCGTCTTCGTTGGCCAGGCGTGCTGCCTGCAGCACCTTGGCCTTCTCGCTGCGGATCGACTCGGGATCGAAGTGCCCAGGGGTTTCCATGGCGGTGAGCGCCAGCATCTGGGTGAGGTGGTTCTGCACCATGTCCCGCAGGGCGCCGCTGGTTTCGTAGTAGCCGGCCCGCTCCTCCACCCCCACGGTTTCCGCCGCCGTGATCTGCACGTTGGCGATGTAGTTGCGGTTCCAGATCGGCTCGAAGATGGCGTTGGCGAAGCGCAGCACCAGGATGTTCTGGACTGTTTCCTTGCCCAGGTAGTGGTCGATGCGGAAGATCTGGGATTCTTTGCCGCAGCTCTGCACCACCCGGTTGAGCGATTGGGCACTGCCGTAGTCGGTGCCGAAGGGCTTCTCGATCACCACGCGGCTGCGGGATGGATCCTTGAGCAGGCCGGCGTTGGCCAGGGCGCGGCAGCCGCTGCCGTAAAACGCTGGCGACACCGAGAGATAGAAGGTGCGATTGCCGCGGGTGGCTCGCTGCCGGTCGAGCGCTTCCAGGCGCGTGCCCAGGCGCACCACGTCTTCGTCCTGCTGCAGGTCAACGGGTTCGTAGAACAGGCAGGCGGCGAATTGCTGCCAGGCGCTCTGGTGCTGCTTCACCTCGTCGGCCATGGCTTCGGCCATGCGGTTGCGGAAGTCGTCGTCGCTCCAGGGGCGACGCGCGCAGCCCAGCACCGAAAACTCGGTGGGGAGCCGTCGCTGCCGGAACAGTTCAAACAGCGCCGGGATCAGCTTGCGGTGGGTGAGGTCGCCGCTGGCGCCGAAGATCACCAGGCATTGCGGGGAGATCACCCGCTCCTGGCGCAGGCCAACGCGCAGGGGATTGGTCTGGGTGGCAGCCATGGGCAACGTGTGCGTGATCCAGGTTTAACGAGGCCAGAGCGTTGCCGCATGGGATGGCAACAAAAAAGCCCGCCTTGCGGCGGGCCAACGATCTGAGCGAGGCAGGCGCTCAGTAGGTCTCCACGTGCCAACGCTCGGCCTTCTTGAGCTGAGGGCGAAGTTCGTGCCACTCGAGGCCCTTGGCGGCCGCAGCAGCGGTCATGGCCTCGTCGATACCGGGCTCCATGCCGCGCAGACCGCACATGTAAACGTGGGTCTTGGGGTTCTCGATCCAGGAGAAGATCTCATCAGCGTTCTCGCTGACGCGGTCCTGGATATACATGCGGCCGCCTTTGGCGTTCTGCTGTTCGCGGCTGATCGCCTTGGTGTAGCGGAAGTTCTCGGGGAACTGGCTCTGGTAGTGCTCGAAGTCGGCGTCGTAAAGCAGGTTGGCCGTGGTGGGAGCACCCATGAACAGCCAGGCCTTGCCCTTGAAGTGCCAGCCGTTCTTGTCGCGCTCGGCGGGCTCGAACATGCGGCGCAGGTAAGTGCGCATCGGCGCGATGCCGGTGCCGGTGGCCAGCATGATGATGTTGGCGTCCTCGTCTTCAGGCAGGAGCATTTCCTTGCCTACGGGGCCGGTGATTTTCACCTTGGCACCGGGTTCGATGTCGCAGAGGAAGGTGGAGCACACACCGTTAACGGTTTCTCCGTCTTTCTCGTACTGGAGCTGACGCACGCAGAGCGACACGGTGTCGCCAGCCATGTTGTCGCCGTGGCGGGTGCTGGCGATCGAGTACAGGCGCAGCTTGTGGGGCTTGCCGTTGGCGTCTTCGCCGTCGGGAATGATGCCGATCGACTGACCTTCCACGTAGCGGAGGTGGGGGTCGCCGCCGCTGAGATCGAAGGTGATGTGGTTCACCCGGCCGATGGCACCTTCAGCCAGGAGGCTGTAGTTCTCGGTGACGGTGCCGATGAAGGGGGTCTTCGGCTTGTAGAGGTTGACGGGGACGTCGGCGTGGTGCACGGCAGCAGCAGCGGGTTTGGCGGGGGC
>VGPP01000073.1 GCA_016882585.1 Cyanobacteria bacterium M_surface_7_m2_037 | reverse complement strand
AGCTCGCCGCGCTCAGCCAGGGCAGCCCAGAACTGCAGGCTCAGCTCAAAGGCAGCGTTGATGGCCAGCGCCTTGGCAATCGGCACTGAGCCATCAGCCGCCTGGGGGGTGTAGTTGAGCTCGCAGTTGGCCGCATGGCCTGTGCCCGCGTTATTCAGCGCAGCACTGCTCTCAGCCGCCACCGCCGGCAGCCGCTCGAGCACCACCAACTCCAGGGCCGGATCGAGCTGACGCAACAACCGGGCCAGGGTGGCGCCCATGATTCCGGCCCCCACCAGCAGGGCATCGCAGCGGTGCGTCATCGAGCCGGGGCATCCCTCCACAATGGAGTCACTTTGCACCTGCGCGGATGGGGGTTCTCACGGCCCTGGCGATCCTGGCCGGCTTGATCGTGGTGCACGAGGCGGGGCATTTCTTTGCCGCCACCTGGCAGGGCATCCGCGTCAGCGGCTTCTCCGTTGGCTTCGGGCCAGTGCTGCTGGAGCGCCAGCGGCGTGGCGTGCAGTTCGCCCTGCGGGCGATCCCCCTGGGCGGCTTCGTGTCGTTTCCCGACGACGACGAAGAAAGCACCATCCCTGCCGACGACCCCGATCTGCTGCGCAACCGCCCCATCCCCCAACGGGCGCTCGTGATCGCTGCGGGTGTGTTGGCCAACCTGCTACTGGCCTGGAGCGTGCTCGTGGCTCAGGGGCTTGTGGTGGGCATCCCGGCTGGCTTCAGCACCACACCGGGGGTGCTGGTGTCTGGCGTTCAGCCCGGCCAGGCCGCTGCCGCAGCCGGCCTGCGCCCCGGCGATCGCATCCTCATGGCCGATGGCGTGGATCTGGGCGGCGGACAAAGCGCCGTGGCTCAGCTGGTGGAACGGGTGAAAGGGGCGCCCGACCAAACCCTGCAGCTCCAAGCCGAACGCGCCGGCAAAGCGATCAACATCGCTCTCACACCGGCGGATCTCAGCGGCATCGGCCGCATCGGCGCCCAGCTGCAGCCCAGCGGCACCGAAGCCTTCCGCCGGCCCCAGGGCCCCGGCGAGATCGTGCGCCAGGCCAATCACGACTTCGCCAGCCTCACCCAGCGCACGGTGGAAGGCTTCATCACCCTGGCCACCCATTTCGGCGAAACCGCCAGCCAGGTGTCGGGCCCGGTGAAGATCGTGGAAATGGGCGCCTCGCTCGCCAAGCAGGGCGGCAGCAGCCTCTTTCTCTACACAGCACTGATCTCGATCAACCTGGCGGTGCTCAACGCCCTGCCCCTGCCCCTGCTGGATGGCGGTCAGTTCGTCTTCCTGATGCTCGAGGGCCTGCGCGGCAAACCGCTGCCCGAGAAGTTCCAACTGGCCTTCATGCAGTCGGGATTTGTGTTTCTGGTGGGCCTCAGCCTCGTGCTGATCGTGAAAGACACCAGCCAGCTTGCGGCGGTGCAGCAGCTGCTCGGCCGTTGAGGGCACCCCGAGGGGTACTCTGGTTTGTCATTGCCCGTTGAGTCCAGGCCGCATGGCGAAGAAGTCGATGATTGCGCGCGACGTCAAGCGCCAGAAGATGGTTGAGCGCTTCGCTGCCAAGCGCGCCGCTCTGATGGCTGCATTTGAAGCCGCTGCCGATCCGATGGAGCGCCTGGAAATCCACCGCAAGATCCAGGGTCTGCCCCGCAACAGCGCCAAGGTGCGCCTGCGCAACCGCTGCTGGGCCACCGGCAAGCCCCGTGGTGTGTACCGCGATTTCGGCCTGTGCCGCAACCAGCTGCGCGAGCGCGCCCACAAGGGTGAGCTGCCCGGCGTGGTCAAGTCGTCCTGGTGAATCCAGGCTCGGGTTAGCCCGGTTTACTGCTCTGGCATCTTTCAAAGCGCCGCAAGGCGCTTTTTTGATGGCTGCCCCAGGCGCTCGCGCACACGTGCGAAAGCTGGCTCGCTCTCGGGATCAGGCGCCTCCACGCTTTCCAAAGAGATTGCGAGCGTTGTCACAGCATTCGCACGCCGGATGCGAGACTTGCACTTGACAACAAACAAGACATAAGCCCAAGTGCAAGGTCACACTCAGTCGATCTCCTTCGATGGTCGGGAGATCCGGCTGACCACCGGCCGCTTCGCTCCCCAGGCAGGCGGTTCAGTGATGGTCGAATGCGGAGATACAGCCGTTCTGGTCACCGCCACCCGCTCCGGCGGTCGTGAGGGCATCGATTTCCTCCCCCTGATCTGCGATTACGAAGAGCGTCTCTACGCCGCTGGTCGCATCCCCGGCAGCTTCATGCGCCGTGAGAGTCGTCCTCCCGAGCGCGCCACTCTGATCGCCCGCCTGATCGACCGCCCGATGCGGCCGCTCTTCCCCAGCTGGCTGCGCGACGACCTTCAGGTTGTGGCCACCTGCATGTCGCTTGATGAGCGGGTTCCGCCCGATGTGCTGGCCGTGACCGGCGCGTCGCTCGCCACGCTGCTGGCGAAGATCCCCTTCCACGGTCCGATGGCGGCCGTGCGCGTGGGCCTGCTGGGCGACGACTTCGTGCTCAACCCCAGCTACCGCGAAATCGAGCGCTCCGACCTCGACCTGGTGGTAGCTGGCACGCCGCAGGGCGTGATCATGGTGGAAGCCGGTGCCAACCAGCTGCCCGAGCAAGACGTGATCGAAGCGATCGACTTCGGTTACGAAGCCGTGTGCGAACTGATCAAGGCCCAGCAGGCCCTGCTCAAGGAGCTCGGCATCGAGCAGGTGATCCCCGAGCCTCAGGCGATCGACGACACCCTGCCGAAGTTCCTCGAGAAGGAATGCGCCAAGGGCATCGGCGAGGTGCTCAAGCAGTTCAAGCTCACCAAGGCTGAGCGCGACGAACAGCTCGATGCGATCAAGGGCCAGGTGGCCGAGAAGATCGAAGGCCTGAAAGACGACGACGCCATCAAGGTGGCGGTGAGCAGCAACGGCAAAGCGCTGGGCAACAGCTACAAGTCGCTCACCAAGAAGCTGATGCGCGATCAGATCGTGAAAGACGGCAAGCGCGTGGATGGCCGCAACCTCGATGAGGTGCGCCCGATCAGCGCCGCCGCCGGCGTGCTGCCCAAGCGGGTGCACGGCTCGGGCCTGTTCCAGCGCGGGCTCACGCAGGTGCTCTCCTGCGCCACCCTCGGCACCCCGAGCGACGCTCAGGAAATGGACGACCTCAACCCGTCCAACGAGAAGACCTACCTGCACCACTACAACTTCCCGCCCTACTCCACCGGCGAAACCCGCCCGATGCGCAGCCCCGGCCGCCGCGAAATCGGCCACGGCGCCCTGGCGGAGCGGGCTCTGATCCCCGTGCTGCCTAGCAAGGAGAGCTTCCCCTACGTGCTGCGCGTGGTGTCGGAGTGCCTCAGCTCCAACGGCTCCACCTCCATGGGTTCGGTGTGCGGCAGCACCCTGGCCCTGATGGATGCCGGTGTACCCCTGAAGGCCCCCGTGAGCGGCGCCGCCATGGGCCTGATCAAGGAGGGCTCTGAGGTGCGGATCCTCACCGATATCCAGGGCATCGAGGACTTCCTCGGCGATATGGACTTCAAGGTGGCCGGCACCGAGAAGGGCATCACCGCCCTGCAGATGGACATGAAGATCACCGGCCTCGAGGTGAAGACCGTGGCCGAGGCGATCAATCAGGCCCGCCCCGCCCGTCTGCACATCCTTGAGAAGATGCTCGAGGCGATCGAGAAGCCCCGTGAGGTGCTGAGCCCCCACGCTCCCCGCCTGCTCAGCTTCCGCATCGACCCCGAACTGATCGGCACCGTGATCGGCCCCGGCGGCCGCACGATCAAGGGCATCACCGAGCGCACGAACACCAAGATCGACATCGAAGATGGCGGCATCGTGACGATCGCCAGCCACGACGGTGCAGCCGCTGAGGAAGCCCAGCGCATCATCGAAGGCCTCACCCGCCGCGTGTCGGAAGGCGAGGTGTTCAGCGGTGCGGTGACCCGCGTGATCCCGATCGGCGCCTTCGTGGAAATCCTGCCCGGCAAGGAAGGGATGATCCACATCTCCCAGCTGAGCGAAGCCCGGGTGGAGAAGGTGGAAGACGTGGTGCGCGTGGGCGATCAGGTGACCGTGCGCGTGCGCGAGATCGACAATCGCGGCCGCATCAACCTCACCCTGCGCGGCGTGCCCCAGGCTGAAGAGCCGGCTGCAGCCGTAAGCGTGGTGGAGTGAGTCCATCAGGCCTCGCGATGCAGGCCTGAATCACCTCCTTCAGCCGGCCCTGCGGGGCCGGCTTTTTCATGCAAACCAGCTCTTCAAGCCCACGGCCATGAACTGGTTGCCAACTGGTTGATCACCTGTGAAATGCGTTGGCGCCTTTGAGGCGAAAACCCATCTCTCCAGGCTGCTGGAGGAGGTGGAAGCCGGTGAGCAGGTGTTGATCACGCGGCATGGACGGGCAGTGGCGCGACTGCTCCCGGTTGAACCGCCCGCCGATCAGCAGCGTGCCGAAGCGGTAGCTCGGTTGCGAGCATTTCGCACAGGCAAGAGGCTGAACGGGCTCAGCCTGCAGAGCCTGCGCGATGAGGGTCGCAAGCGGTGAGCACTCAACTGGTGGTGGATAGCTCGGCGATCTGCGCGCTCTTTTTTGAAGACGAAACAACACCCGAGAGCGAGCAACTGCTGCAGCGCCTTGAAGCAGGGGGGATCTGGGTGCCAGCTCTGTTTCTCTGGGAGGTCGCCAACGTGCTGCTGATGGCAGAGCGGCGCAGGCGCATCAGCCCTGCAGACCGTGCGGAAGCCCTGCAACTCGTTGCGTCACTGGGCCTACAGATTGATCAGGCCGACACTGCGGTGGTGTGGCATGACGGATTGCAGCTGGCCGCGCAAACCGGACTCACCAGCACCGACGCGGCGTATCTGGAGCTGGCGATGCGGCTAGGAGCACCCCTAGCGAGCCGCGATCGGGCCTTGCAGGAGTGCTGCCGAAGCATGGGCGTGAAGCTGCAGCCCTGCTGACGCCAACCATTCCCGCGCTCACACAGCAAAACCGGGATCGATCGTCGCCATTGCTGATGCTGCCTTCGCACACAGCTCGCTATGGCTGCGGCCATGGCTGGCGATCAGGCAGCCGGCCTGGCGAATGTCGCCGTCGTTGTAGCTGAGGGGGCGGCCGTCGGCGTGGGTGAAAGCTCCACCGGCGGCGCGCAGCACCGCTTCAGGGGCCGCCATATCCCAGTCCTTCGGGGCGCTCTTGCCCGATAGGGAGATGTAGAGGTCGGTTTCGCCGCGCAGGATCGTGGCCACCTTGCCGCCCACGCTGCCGATCGCCTTGGTGTCGCCCAGGGCCAGGGCCTCCAGCAGCTGCTCGAGCCGCTGATCACGGTGGTTGCGGCTGGCTACAAGCACCAGCTCGCCGAGTTCGCGGCGGGGGCTGAGGCTCGCCGGCCGCTGCTCACCGGCGCGGTTTTCGCACCAGGCCCGCTGCTGGGGCACCAGGCCGATCCACAGCTGCTCCATCTCCGGCAGCAGCACCACCCCCAGCACCGGTTCGCCGTGATGGGCCAGGGCCAGATGCACGGCGTATTCGCCGGTGCCCTGCAGGAAATCCTTGGTGCCATCGAGGGGATCGAGGATCCATAGCCACTCGGCATCGAGGGGCTCACCAGCGGTGAGCTGCTCCTTGGCGGTTTCTTCGCTGAGCAGCGTCCAGCCGGCATCGGGGAAGGCCTTCACCAGGCCATCGAGCAACCACTGATTCACCGCCAGATCTGCGGCGCTCACCGGGCCCTCGCCGCCTTCATCCACGCTCAGCGCCATGGGGAAGCCGAAGGGGGGCTGCTCGCCGCGGCCGTAGGCCAGCAGGATGTCGGCCGCACCCCAGCTCAGGCGCCGCAACTCAGCCAGCAGCTGCTGCTCATCGATCCCCGAAGGCATGCAGGCGGCGGCGGGCATCATGGAGCTGGCAAAGGGGCATTGTGATGCAGGGCGCCGAACCGGCTGCAGGGGTGCTCTATCTGGTGGGTACGCCGATCGGCAACATCGGCGATCTCTCGCCGCGCGCCAGGCAGGTGCTCGCCGGCGTGCAGCGCATCGCCTGCGAAGACACGCGGCACAGCGGCCTGCTGCTGCACAACCTCGGCCTGCGCAACGGTGATCAGCCGCCGCGGCTGGTGAGCTTCCATGAGCACAACCAGAGCAGCCGCATTCCTGAACTGCTGGAGGCACTGGAGGCCGGCGAAGCGATTGCCGTGATCAGCGATGCCGGCCTACCGGGCATCTCCGACCCTGGCGAGGCGCTGGTGGCCGCCGCCCGCAGCGCTGGACGCACGGTGATCTGCGTGCCAGGGCCATGCGCGGTAACCACCGCACTGGTGAGCAGCGGCCTACCTGCGGGGCGCTTCTGCTTTGAAGGATTCCTACCGCCCAAGAGCACCCAACGCCGGGCTCGGTTGCAGGAGCTGGCGGCAGAGCCCCGCACCCTCGTGCTGTTTGAAGCGCCGCATCGGCTGCTCCAGCTGCTCGAAGACCTCCTGGCCGAGCTGGGCGATCGCCCCATCGCTGTGACGCGAGAGCTCACCAAACGGCACGAGCAACAGATCGGGCCCAGCGTGTCGGCGGCGCTGGCGCACTTCCGCCAGCAGGCGCCCCAGGGGGAATTCACGCTCGTGCTGGGGGGCGCCCAGGAGACTGCGGCCACACCACGCAGCGAGGCTGAACTGCAGCAGGCACTCAGCGCCCTGGTGGCCTCTGGCCTGAGCCGCAGCGATGCTGCCCGGCAACTCGCGCAGGAAACGGGCATGGCCCGCCGAGAGCTCTACGCTCTGCTCCATCGGGCTGAGGAGCCGAGCTGATGCTGCTGCGCCTGCGCCTGTTGGTGGCAAGCCTGGGAGGCGGCGTGGTGCTGCTGCTGATCCTTTGCCTCGGCGCCCAGAACCTCGATCAGCGAGCGCGGCTCAACCTGGGCTTCGGCAAAACCGCCGAACTCCCCACAGGCTTTCTGCTGGGCGTGTCGCTGGTGATCGGGGTGATCAGCGGTGGGGTGAGCACGGCCTTGCTACTGCCCCGCGGGGATCAGGGCCGCAACGTGTAGGTGATGCGTTCACCGGGTTGGAACTGAGGCAGGGTGCTGGCCAGCACTTCGTCTTCAGTGGACAACGCTTCGTGGCCCTCGCTGGTTCGCACCACCACAACGCCAGGGGGCTGGCTGTATTGATAGATGTTGATTCCAGTGGCGGGGGTGTAGCTGCCCTTGCCGATCGTGACAAGCGGCTGGCTGCCCTTGCCGCGAAACCAGGTTTCCTTGAACGAGAACTGATTCACCCCAGTGGTGACCTGCCGCACGTTGCTGTAAGCGCCTGTTGACGACATTCCGTACCAGCGCGAGCTGCTGGTGTTCAGCGCGGTGCCGGGAGGATCCGTGCGTAGCCGTCCGGGGAGCGGGTCACAGGCGCTGAGCAACAAGGCCCCCAAACCACCAACGGCAACCCACGCACCCAAGCGCATGCACCTGGATCCCTTCATCCGGTGCTTGATCAGTGGTTGGACAAAGCAAACAGTGCCCCGCCTTCCACCACAAGGCGGGTGATGCCCTGGGCCACCAGATACGACGAGCGCCGCTCCAGCACCCCTGCATCCGGCACCTTGATCACCCGCTGGGTGCGCCCGCACTGACGCTTGGCCTGACGAGGGTTGGTGTAAAGCATCAGAGCCTGAAGGGCCTGCTCTTCTTCCGGCAGAGACCCAAGCTCCGTGAATTCCGCCAGAGGCCTGGGCTGCAATTCCACGGTTTTGTCCACCAGCAGGTAGCCCGTGGCAGGGAGTGCCCCAGGGATCAGGGGCTGGGCCTCCAGCACAACAACCGGCTCAGCCGCAACGAGCGGATCGGCATCCGCTTCGTCGGTGGCCTCGTCGGTGTCGTCATCGCCGTCGCTCTCATCGACACCGTCATCGCCAAAGTCATCGGCGTCATCAATGGCGAGGGTGGTGGGCTCTTCCTCCTCAGCAGTGGCCGGGCTGGAGAGCTGGACGACTGGATCAGGGGCAGCCTCTAGCTCGAGCTCTGGCTCAGGATCAGCGGCCGGCGCGGCGGTGCGGCCGCGGGACTGCCGCTTGATCGCCTCCATCTCCTCAGGATCCAGCGCAGCCTTCAGCACGCGGCTCACAGTGTTGGGGCTGCAGCCATAGGCCGCTGCCAGGGCCTGGGCCGTTTCGCCCTGGCGGTAACGACCCACCAGCTCCTCTTTTTGGCTGTCGTTGAGCCGTGGAGCAGGCATCGAGCAAAGGTGCGCAGCACACCACCATAGAAGCCACACGCAGCTGCGCCGCCAGAGCCCGACTGCCACAATGCCCAGCGTCAGCTCCCTTAGCTCAGCTGGATAGAGCAGCTGCCTTCTAAGCAGCCGGTCGATGGTTCGAATCCATCAGGGGGCGTT
>VGPP01000072.1 GCA_016882585.1 Cyanobacteria bacterium M_surface_7_m2_037 | reverse complement strand
CCCAGCACCGCAATCAAACGGCGGACGCGTTGCGGGACTGGCACCGAGGGGAATGAAGAGGGCGTGATCCTGACACGCCTCAGGCATCAGCGCCGAATCACTCCTCGAGGTCTTTACGGCTGGGGGTGCGGCTGGGATCGCTGGCCAGGAAGCCGAACACGAAGATCCCGATGAAGAAAAAGACGACGGAGTAAACCGAGATCTTGAGGGCGAGCATTGGTTCTGTCCGGCGGTGACAGGGAGTAACGGGCGCCAAGTGGGCCCTGAATGACCCCGCGGCAGCGGCATCATCCTATGGGTCGTGATCGCGTTGACCGATGCCGGAGGGCCAAGACAGCGCTGTTCGCTCCTGGATTGAAACGTTTCAGGCCCAATCCAGGCTGGATCTCCGGCCCCTCTGGCGCCGCGCAACCCCAGCTGGCGAAGGCGATCTGGCCCTGCTGGATCCCTGGGGAGCGCGTTGTCGCCCCGATTGGCACGCCCGCGGCCTGGTGATCTGGCCCCGCGGTGGGCGGTGGCTGCAGTTGCAGCTGGAACTGGTGTGCCCGCCGGCCTGGCAGCAACGTCAGCAGGGCGATCGCCTGGCGCGTTTGGTGCTGCGCTGGTGGGCCGATGCGGTGGAGCTGCGGGTGGATGGCCAGCGGGTGCACCAGGGCGATCTGTTCGATACCGCCTGCCGCTGGCCCCTGCCGGCGGCCTGGTGGAGCGGCCAGCCTCTGCGGCTGGAGTTGCGTTTGCGCTCGCCCCTGCACGACGACGGCGCTCTGATCACCAGTGCGGTGGAGCAGGAGCCCCTCGATCCGGCAGACCCCACTGGCGTGCTGGCGGCGCCGCGGCTGGCGCTGGCGGCCCAGCGTCTGACGGCGGATGAGCAACCGGGATTGCTCGAGCAGCTTCAGGCTCTAGATCCCACTGATCCTGATGCCGCT
This sequence comes from Cyanobacteria bacterium M_surface_7_m2_037, assembly GCA_016882585.1. GTDB lineage: Bacteria > Cyanobacteriota > Cyanobacteriia > PCC-6307 > Cyanobiaceae > Vulcanococcus. The sequence continues at coordinate 7,446 of VGPP01000072.1, read as the reverse complement.
GCCGCGCTGGAGCCCTGGCTTCGGCAGCAGGAACACCTCCACCCGCCCGCTCCGGTTCAGGTGCTCGGCCACGCCCACCTCGATCTGGCCTGGCTCTGGCCGGTGGCCGACACCTGGCAGGCGGCGGTGCGCACCTTCGAATCGGCCTTGGCGCTGATGGAGCGCTTCCCCCAGCTCCATTTCGCCCACTCCACTCCAGCGCTCTACGCCTGGATCGAGCAGCACCGCCCGGCGCTGTTTGCCCGGCTGCGGGCGGCGATGCAGGCCGGACGGTTTGAGCCGATCAACGGCCCCTGGGTGGAGAGCGATTGCGTGTTGATCGGCACCGCCTCACTGCTGCAGCAATTCGCCCTGGGTCAGGCCTACAGCCGCTCGCGCTTTCCCGAGTGGCGCCACAACCTCTGCTGGCTGCCCGACAGCTTTGGCTTCAGCGCGGGTTTGCCGGCGGTGGCCCGCAGCACCGGTGTGGAGTGGTTCTGCACCCACAAGCTCGCCTGGAACAGCGGCCAGCCCTTCCCCCACCGGCTCTTCCGCTGGCGCAGCCGCTGCGGCAGTGAGCTATTGGCGCTGGCCACCGCCCCGATCGGCACCGACGGTGATCCCCTGGCGATCGATGGCTACAGCCGCGCCTGGCAGGCCGCCACTGGGGTGGAGCAGGCCCTCTGGCTCCCCGGTGTGGGTGATCACGGCGGCGGGCCCACCGCCGAGATGCTCGAGCAGCTGCAGCTCTGGCAGCAGCAACCCCTGGCTTGCCCCCAGAGCCACGGCAGCCTCCGCCAGTACCTGGCCGGGTTGGAGCCGCTGGCACCGCAACTGCCGGTGTGGCGCGATGAGCTCTATCTGGAGCTGCACCGCGGCTGTGCCACCAGCCGGCCGGATCAGAAGCGCCACAACCGCAGCCTGGAGCGCCTGCTGCGGGAGGCGGATCTGGCTTTGGCTCTGCAACACCTGTTGGCTGCGCCAGGCGGGGCGGTGCAACCCGCCGATTGGCGGCCGCTGCTGTTTCAGCAATTTCACGACATCCTTCCCGGCACCTCCATCCCGGAGGTGTTCGAGCAGGCCGAACCCCAGTGGCGTGCCGCCCGGCGGCAGGCGCGACGCAGCCGCGATCAGGCCCTGCAGGCTTTGCTCCCGCGTCACAACGGCTGGTGGTTGGCCCAACTCCACGTGCAGGCTGCCGGGCCTTGCACCCTGCGTTTGCCGGCGGGGGTCTGGCGCCTCAGCGGTGCCAAAGCGGCTTTGCCGCAGCAGCCGGCCCCAGGTGGCGGTACCTGGGTGCAGCTTGCTCTGCCAGCCGGTGTGGCGGCGGTGCCCTTGGAGCGCGGCTCCAGCGAGGCGGCGCCGGCGCTGGAGGCGGCTGCACTGCAGCATCCGGTGGCCCTGCAAGCCAGCGCGCAGGGCTGGCAGCTCAGCAATGGGCTCGTGCGGGCCCAATTCGGCCCTGCCGGCCTGGAGCAGCTCTGGGGGGCTGATGGTGTGCCGCAGCTGGCGGGGCCCCTGGCCTGGTGCCGCTGGAAGGATCACGGTGAGTTCTGGGATGCCTGGGATCTCGCCACGGATTACCGCCAGCACCCGCTGCCGCTGCAGTGGCACAGCGGGCCTGATCTGGCGGAGCAGGGGCCGCTGTGCACGCGGCTGGTTTGGCGCGGCCAGTGCGGCGCGAGTGCTCTGCGGCTCGATGTGCAGCTGCGGGCGGCATCGCCCTGGCTGGAGCTCGTGCTGCAGGTGGATTGGCGGCAGCGCCATGAGCTGCTGCGCCTGGAGCTGCCCCTGGCCCAACCGGCCTGCCGCTACGCGGCGGATACGCCTGGCGGCGTGATCGAGCGCCCGGCCGTCGCTGCCAACGGCCGCGAGCAGGCGCGCTGGGAGGTGCCCGCCATCAGCTGGCTCGCCTCGCAGGCGGAGGCTGGGGGTGGGTTGGCTGTGCTCCTGGATGGGCCCCAAGGGGTTTCGGCGGAGCGTGAGCGCCTAGGGGTCTCGCTGCTGCGGGCCCCCACCTGGCCCGATCCTTCAGCCGATCAGGGCCTGCAGCGGCTGCGGCTGGCCCTCGCGCCCTGCGCCCAGGGCTGGCGCCAGCAGGCCGTGCCACGCCAGGCCCAGCGCTTTCGCGAACCGCTCTGGTTGCGCCCGGCCGCCGCTGGGCGCGCCGGTGCACTCAGCCCAGCCCCGTTACTGGGCTTCGAACTGGAATCCGATGCGCTGCAGATCGTGCAGGTCCAGCCGTTGGACCAACCGGGCTTGGCGCGGCTGACGCTGCAGAACCTCAGCCCTCAGCGCCAGCGGGTGCGCTGGCCGAAAGGCTGGAGCGCCTGCCGTGAGCGGCCGGATGAGCCTGTTGCCTTCAGCGCGTCTCCGGCAGCGGCCGATCTGCTGCTGCCCTGGCAGCTCGCCAGCTGGCGTGTCAGTCGTCGTGATCGTCGAAGGGATCCGTGAGGCCCTTCGACGGCGGGCCGAAGGCGGTGTAGATGCCAAAGCCGGTGAGGCCCAGCAGCACAGCCAGCACGGCCAGTGCCACCGACATGGCTGGGGACGACGTTTCCATCACAACTCTCGACAGGCACAGCCGCGGCAGCCGCCGCGGCCCTTACAGTAACGAGACTGACCCTTGCCAGAGAGCACAGCCCGTCATGGCTCAACGCACCCGCCTGGGAGATCTGCTGCGTCCCCTCAACTCCGAGTACGGCAAGGTTGTTCCCGGTTGGGGCACCACCCCGGTGATGGGTGTGTTCATGGCCCTGTTCCTGGTGTTCCTGCTGGTGATCCTGCAGCTGTACAACAAGTCGCTGCTGCTCGACGGCATCACCGTCAACTGGAACGGCGTCGGCTGATCGGATGAACGTCTTCGGAGTCGGACTGCCGGAGCTGGCGGTCATTGCGGCCATCGGTCTTCTGGTGTTCGGCCCGAAGCGCTTGCCCGAGCTCGGCAAAACCCTTGGACGCACCCTGAAGGGCTTTCAGAGTGCGTCCAGCGAGTTTGAGAAGGAATTCCGCAAGGCAGTCGACACGGTGGAGGCTGAAGTGACCGCCACCAGCACGCTTCCCGCCGAGACAACTCAAGCCACTGCGGCAGACACCACGCCTGAGTCGCCAGTCTCCAGCGCCTCGCCTGAGCACTCCTCTGAGGCCTGAGCTGCGCCCCTGAGGTTGATGGATGGCTGGCCCTGAAGGCATCGCCCCCCTGCAGCTGCTGGTGGGCCTCGGCAACCCTGGCGACAAGTACGCCGGCACGCGCCACAACGTGGGCTTCATGGCACTGGAGCGTTTGGCAGCCCAGGCCGGTGGCAGCTTCAAGCAGCAGAACAAGCTGCACGGCCTCCTGGCTGAGGTGGGTGTGGGCTCCAAACGGCTGCGCCTGTTGATGCCGCAGACCTTCATGAACGACAGCGGTCGCTCAATCCGTGCGGCCCTGGATTGGTTTGATCTCTCCCCAGCTCAGATGCTGGTGCTGGTGGACGATATGGACCTGCCCCTCGGCCGCCTGCGCTTGCGCCTCAGCGGGGGTGCCGGCGGCCACAACGGGTTGCGCAGCACCATCGCTCACCTGGGCGGCCAGGAGTTTCCGCGCCTGCGTATCGGCATTGGGGCGCCGGCCCTGAATCCGGTGGAGCGCAAGCAACGCACGGTGGGGCACGTGTTGGGGCGGTTTGCGCCCGCTGAGCAGCCAGCGCTGGATGAGGTGCTTGCAGAGGTGCTCCAGGGCATCGATCTGATTCAGCGGCTGGGCTTTGAGCGCGCCGGTAACCGATTGAACGGGTTTGTGGCGCCGGCAGCGGCCAAGCTGGCAGAAGCCCCGCTTGGCTGAGGAGCGCCGCTGTGAGTCGTCTACCCACCACCACGGCGCAGCTGCGGGTGCTGCATCAGAGCTTCAGCCAACGCCTGCTGGAAGGGGAGGTGAGCGCTGGTGGTTTCCAGTGGACCTTCAGCTGGTTCTTTGATCGCGGTGAGCTGCTGGTGGAACCCTCTCTGGGCCGGGCCCTGATTCACGATGCGCTGCTTCGCTTTTTGCTCAAGGCCGACTACCAGCTCGAGCCGGGTGGTGACTACGCCTTCACGGTGCGGGCCAAGTTTTGAAGCTCAGCGGCTGAGCAGCTGCAGTGAGCGAGGTCGGTGGAGTGGAGCGCCGAGGTGGCGTTCCACCAGCAGTTGCGCCACCACATCGTCCACATCGCGCGGAGGGATCCGCATGCCGCGCGGCAGCCATCGCCGCCAGCCGCGCGCGGGCTCGAGCTGCCAATAACGCTCCCGGGCGGCCAGGGTGGTGCCCGCTTCCGGCACCAGCAGCGCGGGCAGGTGATGGGCGCTGAGCCACTGGCTCCAGGGCTGGCTGCCGGTGCCATCCCCCAGCAAGACCGTGCTGCAACCAGGGGTGCGGATCCACTCCAGCAGCAGCTCCTGGCAGCGCTGCGGCGGCAGCACTCCCGCCGCGAGCACGGCCGCCCGGCTGCCATCCGCCAGCACCAGGCCGCATTTGCTGCGTCCGGGGTCGATGGCGGCGAGCAGGCTCAACGCGGCACCGCCCGCAGCACCACAGCCACGGGATCCACCAGATCGCTGTTGCGGAGCGACACCGCCTGCAGTTGCACCACCTGCCCCGCGGGCCGGTTGATGAGGCTGCTGCTCAGCTGATTCACGCTGGCGGCATCGAACTGCAGGCCGCTGGCCAGGCTGCCTGCCCGCTGCACAGTGTTGTAAGCCGAGGCCAGCAGCACATTCAGGCGGCTGCGCACCTGCTCTGGGCTGCGCTCATCGCCTTCCAGCACGGTGGTGGCCAGTTGTTCGCCGGCCTTCACCACCTGCTTGTTGCGGCGCACATCCGGGAAGGCCACCACCTGCCGTTCGCCCTTGAGCACGTTGGCGGCTGAGATCAGGCTCACCACCCAATCGCCGCGTTTGCTGAGGATGCCCTCCAGCTTGGTGATGTCGCTGCGCGGCACCAGCAGGATCTGGCGGTTGGGCGTCTGCCCGGGCAGCACCCGCTGAAACACGTTGGTGTTGGTCTGGCGCAGCAGCGCTTCGATCACCACCTTGGCCTGCTCGGGTTTTTCGATGCGCACCTTGGCGATCTCCAGGGGCTGGCCGCTGCTGATCACCACATCACCCCGTCGCAGGGCGATCAGGTTGGTTTCCAGCTGCTGCAGCTCCTTGGCCGAGGTGCTGATGCGGCTATTCAGGCGTTCGAGCTCCTGGCGGTTGCGCTGAATGTCGGCATCCTTGGCGCCGATTTCGCGGCTGAGCTGATCGCGTTCCTGTTCCAGCAGCCGGCGCTGCTGAAGCAGGGGTGCCAGCTCGCGGCGCAGCGAGGCGGCTTGCGCTTCCACCATGCCCAGTTGGCTGCGGGCTTGCTGCCGGCCCCGTTCCGCGCTGCTGAGTTCGCTTTGGCTGCGTTCCAGGGCTTCGCGCCCCTCACGCAGGCGCCGCTCGAGCTGATCGAGCTCAAACAGGCCGGTGCGCAGCCGATCGCTCACCAGCAGCATCAAGCCCAGCGAGATGGCGCTGATCAGGCTGCCGGTGAGCACCGTGATCACCACCGCCGTGCGGCGCGGCCGCATGCCCAGCAGGCTGAGCCGGGCCTTCCCCACCTTGGAACCCAGCCGATCGCCGAGGGTGGAGAGCACTCCACCCAGCAGCAGCAGCGCCACGATCAGCAGCCAGCCCGACACAACCTTGCGCGACGACGCTCAGTATCGGTGGGAAGCGTTCAGCTGAACCGCTTGGCCAGGGCCAGCGGATCAAACACCGTGATCTTCTTGCGATCGATCTGCACCAGGCCGGCATTGCGCAGATCACCCAGCAGGCGCGTGATCGTGACCCGGGTGGAGCCGATCGCTTCAGCGATCGCCTGATGGGAGAGGCGCAGGTCGATCGTGATCCCTTCACTGGTGGGTACGCCGAAATCGCGGCAGAGCACCAGCAGGAAACTCACCAGCCGCGACGACATATCGCGGTGGGTGAGGGTTTCGATCATGGTTTCGGTTTGCAGGATGCGCGAGGAGAGGCCCTGCAACATCAGCAGTCCCACGCTGGCATCGAGTTCGATCGCCTTGCGCACCGAGGTGGCTGGGGCGGTGACCATCTCCACCCGTGTGAAGGCCACCGCGTGATAGAAGCGGTCGCTGCGCTGGCCGGTGAGCAGGGAGAGCACCCCGAACAGGCTGTTCTCCCGCAGCAGCGCCACGGTGATCTCCTCACCGGATTCGTACACCCGAGACAGCCGTACGGCACCGCGGCGCAGCAGATACACCTTCTCGGCCGGATCGCCGGGGAAAAAGATCGTTTTGCCGCGCTCCACCGTTTCGGTGGTGCTGCCGCTCAGCCCGCGGATCACATCCAGCAGGGTGGCATTGGAGGCCACAGGCGATCCGGCCACCGGTGCAAGCCCTGCGGCGCCGGTGGTGGGGCTTGAGGAGTAGCGGCTGAAGCCTGGTTGGGCACCGACCATAACGGCGGGGCAAGGTGAGGCGGACCCTACGGATCACCCCTGCGGGCTCTTGTAGTGATTGACACTATTTCGGGGCTTGCTCCAGCGCCTCCCGCTGACTGTGCCGAAGCTGCTGCACTCCCTGATCCGCCAGATCGAGCAGGTCGTTGAGCTGTTGCCGCGAGAAGGGAGCGCCTTCGGCAGTGCCCTGCACCTCCAGCAATTCCCCCTGGCTGTTCATCACCACATTGAGATCCACCTCGGCGCGGCTGTCCTCGCTGTAGTCGAGGTCGAGCAGGGCGGCACCATCCACCAACCCCACCGACACCGCCGCCACCTGCTCCAGCAGCGGTGATCGATCGAGGATGCCGCGGGCTTCCAGACGCTGCAGGCCCAGCGCCAGAGCGGCCCAGGCGCCGGTGATCGAGGCGGTGCGGGTGCCGGCGTCGGCCTGCAGCACGTCGCAGTCGATGTGCAGGCTGCGCTCACCCAGTGCTTCGAGATCGAGGCAGGCCCGCAGGCTGCGGGCGATCAGGCGCTGGATCTCCTGGGTGCGGCCCGAGAGTTTCATCAGTTCGCGCGGCTGCCGGCTGGGCGTGCTGGCGGGCAGCAGGCGGTAATCGGCACTGAGCCAGCCTTTGCCAGAACCCTGGCGCCATTTCGGCACGCTCTCCTCCAGGCACACGCTGCAGATCACGGCGGTGCGGCCGGTGTGCACGGTGACGGAGCTGAGGGCAAAGCCCATCGGATCCCAGCTGAAGCGGGTGGGGCGCAGGTCGATGGCGCTGCGGCCGTCGCTGCGGGAGAGGACTGCGGGCATGGTTGCGGCCTGGATCTGCGTCATCGCGATGGTACGGGTGTTTGCACTACGGGTAGTGGCTGATGCTTGCCCAGCGGTCTGACGCCGCTACATTCAGGTACCAGCGCGGCGGCGAAGCGGAGATGACGGCGAGCATTGCAGCCCTTCCCGGCAGTGGCTCCAGCGGCCCTTTTCGCCCTGGTCATCGGGCGCCCGGCGGCCGGGCCCT
>VGPP01000071.1 GCA_016882585.1 Cyanobacteria bacterium M_surface_7_m2_037 | reverse complement strand
GCTCTTCGCCCTGCTTGAGCATGCCGTCGTCGATCTTGTTCATGCCGGGGATCAGCTTCATCAAGCCCCCCAGCGAGCCCATGCGCTTGATCAGGCGCATCTGCTGCACGAAGTCCGAGAAGTCGAATGTGGCTTCCTGGAGCTTTTGCTGCATCTTGGCCACATCGGCCAGCTCCACCTCCTTCTGGGCTTTCTCCACCAGGGTGAGCACGTCGCCCATGCCGAGGATGCGGCTGGCCATCCGCTCGGGGTGGAAGGGCTGCAGCGCCTCCACCTTCTCGCCGGTGCCGATGAACTTGATCGGCGCGCCGCTCACCTTGCGGATCGAGAGGGCGGCGCCACCGCGGGAATCGCCGTCGAGCTTGGTGAGCACGGCGCCGGTGATGCCCACCTGATCGTGGAAGGCGCGCGTGAGCTCGGCCGCTTCCTGGCCGATCATCGAATCCACCACCAGCAGCACCTCATCGGGACTGCAGGCCTCGCGGATCCGCACCATCTCCTCCATCATCGATTGATCGATCTGGAGGCGGCCGGCGGTGTCCACCAGCACCGTGTCGAAGCCTTCGGCCCTGGCCTTCTCGATGCCGGCGGCGGCGATCGCTTCGGGTTTGGCCTCGGTGCCGAGGCTGAACACCTCCACCCCGATCTGGCCGCCCAGGGTTTTCAGCTGCTCGATCGCCGCCGGGCGATACACGTCGGCTCCCACCAGCAGGGCCTTACGGCCCTGTTCTTTGAGGTGCAGGCCGAGCTTGGCGGTGGCGGTGGTTTTACCGGCGCCCTGCAGGCCGGCCATCAGCACCACCGAGGGCTCGCCCGCTTTGCCTCCCGCGGCTAGGGGGGCGTTCTCGCCGCCCATGGTGTCCACGAGTTGCTCGTGCACCACCTGGATGAACTTCTGATCCGGGCTGATGCCGCGCACCACCTCGGTGCCGAGGGCCTTCTTGCGGACTTCGTCCACAAAGTCCTTCACCACCGGCAGGCTCACATCGGCCTCCAGCAGCGCCCGGCGCACCTCCTTCAGGGCGCCGTCGACGTTGCTTTCGCTGATTGAGCCCTGGCCGCGCAGGTTCTTGACGGCGTCTTCAAACCGCTGGGAAAGCTCGTCGAACATCAGATACGCAGGCGGCTGGGGGCATGCGGCGTGAGCCGCTCGTGGCGCGATCGTAAAAAGCCGCCGCCCTTAGCCCGGCTTGTAGGCGGCCAGCAGCCAGCGCTCACCATCCCGCGCAAACACATAGGTATTGGTGAGGGTGGTGGCTGGGGTTTGGCTGAGCACAGCGCCACTGCTGCTGCGGCGTTCATCGCTGTAGCGCAGCGTGACCTGAGCGGCGATGCGGTTGGGGCTGCGCTCGCTCACGCTGAAACTCTCCACGCTGGCCTTCACCGTTTCGGTGGCGCCGGCGGTGCGGTTGGCTTGCTCCTGGCGCTGCAGCAAGGCCACCTGGGCGCTGCGGGCGAGATCGTTGAGGGGCAGCGGTGCGTTGCTGCCTGCCAGCACCGCAGCTTTGGCCTCAAGCCAGGCTTCCAGCAGTTCCTGCAGCTGCGTTTCGCTGGGATCGGCGGCGGTGAGGGGGAAGCTGGGAGCGGGCGGCGTTGGCGGCGCGGCGGGTGCCTGAGCTTGTTCGGCCGGCTGCACCGGCAAGGGCTGCGCGGGTTCGGTGCGGGGCCGCAGCAGCAGCCAACCGCCCAGGGCGATCACCAGCACCGCACCACCAGCGGCGGGCAGGGCCCAGCGGGGAAGATCCGCCAGGGCAGGCATGGCTGGCAGCTGCAGCTGCGGCAGACGCCATTGGGGGCCATCCCAGAGGTCGTCCTTGTCGTCGGTGGCCTCGGCGTCGAGGCTGGTCGGCGTGGGATCGAGGTTGAACTCCGGCCAGGCGGGCAGCTCCTGGGGGGCGTCGGCGGCGGCTGGTGCTGGCTCGGGGGGCGTGCTGGTGCTGAGTCGGCCGCGGATGCGGTCCTGTTGCTCCACGTAGGCCTGCACATCGCGATCGGCGAACCAGGCCTCGAGGTCGGCATCGGCATCGATGTCGCGGAAGCCGGGCAGCACCTCACGGTTCAGCCAATCGCGGCAGTAAGCGCAGAGGCGAGCCAGGGGATCGTCGCTCTGCTCGTGGGCCCATTGGCGCAGGGCCTCGTCAGCGCCGGCATCAAACAGAGTTTGGGCTTGCTCCACCTGGCCGAGCAGCAGCTGCTGGCAGGCCAGGAACACCTCCATGCCGGGTTGCCCGCCCGCTTGCAGGCGCTGGAAGCCGGCTTGGATGCGCTCCGGTTTGCGCTGCACGAAGCCAGCGGCGGTGAGGGCGAAGCTCGCGAGGAAATCGGCGGTGGCGGAGCCGGCCTCCGCCCATCGGCTGAACAGATCCACCTGCTCCTGCACCGTGAGGAACTGGCGGATTTGTTTGAAGAAGGGTTGGAACTCGGCCTGGGGGAAGTCGGCATCGAGCTCACCTTCCAGACCGCCGCGCTGCACCACCAGTTGTTCGAGCAGCCGGATTCCTTCCTGGCGAGCAGTGAGCGCCGAGAGGTCGCGGCTGATCAGATCGAGCACCCGGTAGGGCAGCAGCAGCTTGAGCTCGTGCTCAAGCTGGCGGCGCTGCTCGGGCAGCTGCCCCATGCGCTGCAGCAACTGCAGGCCCTGCTGCAGGGTGCGGGCCGCCGCTTCATAGCGGCGCTGGTTGCGGAAATCGCTGGCTGCGGCCTGGCAGGCGAGCCCCGCCAGCAGGGTGAGATCGGCTTCGCGGCTGCTGCCCAGGGCTGGGGCCTGGGGCGGTTGCAAACCGCGGCTGGCGGCTTCAAAGGCTTCCTGGGCCTGGCCGGCTTCCATCAGCAGCAGCAGGCCGCCCACCTCGCGTGATGGCGGAATTTCAAGAGCGGCGATGGCGCCTTCACCCGTGTCGGCGATGGCGGTGAGCTCGCGCTCGTAGCTCTGGCGGCGGTCCTCATCGCTGAGCAGCTCGGCGCTTGCTTGCAGCAGTTCGGCCCGCGCCTGCAGGGTGTCCATGGTGAAGCCTTGATCAGGCGCGCGATCCAAGCGTTGCTGCAGTGTGCGCAGCACGGATTCGCTGTCGGTGGTGGCGCTCACCCCGAGCAGACGGAAATGGTCGATCGGCAGTTCCAATCCGCCCGGTTCGCTTGGGCGTGACTGTAGTCAGGGTCTGAGGTTTTGGCCTCAACCCACACACCGTTTGGTGATGGACCCCGTACAGTCGCCACAGCATCAGTAGTGGCCGGACAGCCGGAAACCGCGCATGACACAGGCAGATCTCGGCCAGAGCGTCGCCAGCAACGGGGCTCCCGCCTGCTCCGCCGATGTGAACGCGGTGGGCCTGCACGCCGAGCGTCTGCTGAATCTGTATCCCTCCACCCCGGCTGTGGTGAGCCGCGATGAGGGCTTGATGCTCTATCGCGACATGACCCTGGGTCGGCGCTTCGAAGACAAGTGCGCCGAGATGTATTACCGGGGCAAGATGTTCGGCTTCGTGCACCTCTACAACGGCCAGGAGGCCGTGAGCACGGGCGTCATCAAGGCGATGAAGATGCAGCACGACTGGTTCTGCAGCACCTATCGCGATCACGTGCACGCCCTCAGCTGCGGCGTGCCCGCCCGCGAGGTGATGAGCGAGCTGTTCGGGAAGGAAACCGGGTGCAGCAAGGGCCGCGGCGGCTCGATGCACCTCTTCTCCAAGGAGCACCACCTGCTGGGTGGTTATGCCTTCATCGGTGAAGGCATCCCTGTGGCGCTCGGTGCCGCCTTCACCAGCCGCTACAAGCGCGATGCGCTTGGTGATGCCAGCAGCGATGCCGTGACGGCCGCCTTCTTCGGCGATGGCACCTGCAACATCGGGCAGTTCTATGAGTGCCTGAACATGGCGGCGCTCTGGAAGCTGCCGATCATCTTCGTGGTGGAAAACAACAAGTGGGCCATCGGCATGGACCACAACCGCGCCACCAGCGACCCTGAGATCTGGCGCAAGGCGGCCGCCTTCGGCATGGCCGGTGAAGAGGTGGACGGCATGGATGTGTTGGCGGTGCGTGGCGCTGCCCAGCGCGCCATTGAGCGGGCCCGCGCCGGCGAAGGCCCCACCGTGCTGGAGTGCCTCACCTATCGCTTCCGCGGCCACTCCCTGGCCGACCCCGACGAGCTGCGCGCCGAAGCCGAGAAGGAGTTCTGGGCCCAACGCGATCCGATCAAGCGCCTGGCCGCCCATCTGATTGAGCACAACCTGGCCACGGCCGATGAGCTCAAAGGGATCGAAAAGGAGATCGACGCCGAGGTGGCCGATTGTGTGGAGTTTGCGCTCGCTGCACCTGAGCCCAAGCCGGAAGAGCTCACCCGCTACATCTGGGCGGAAGACTGAGCTTCGCGGCCTGAAGCTGGGAGCAGCTCAGTAACGCCTACAAGCCGTGCAACCGGGCCTGCTCTACGGCGGCCCGGAACACCAACCCGTGGCGCTGCACCAGCGGATCGAGATCGTCGTAGCCGCCGCCGATCACGGTGGCCACGGGGATGGAGCGCCGCAGGCAGGCATCCAGCACCAGCCGATCGCGGTTCAGCAACCCTGTGCTGCTCAGGCAGAGCTTGCCGAGCCGGTCGTTGCGGTGGGGATCCACGCCGGCGTTGTAAAGCACCAGATCCGGCCGCACCTGATCCAGCAGGTTGGGGATCAGGTCGCCAATGGCAATTAGGTAGTCGTCATCGCCCAGGCCATCCTCGAGGGGGAGGTCGACGTTGCTGGTTTGTTTGCGCAGCGGAAAGTTGCTCTGGCAGTGGGCGGAGAAGGTGAACACCCGCGGCTCCTCGGCAAAGATCGCGGCGGTGGCATCGCCTTGGTGCACATCCAGATCGATCACCATCAGCTGCTGCACCCGGCCTTCCGCCAGCAGCACCCGGGCGGCCACGGCGCAATCGTTGAAGATGCAGAAGCCGCTGCCGTGATCGGGGTAGGCGTGATGGGTGCCGCCAGCAAGGTGGCAGGCCAGGCCATGCTCAAGCGCCAGCCGCGCGGTGAGCACCGTGCCGCCCACCGCCAGCCAGGTGCGCTGCACCAGGGGCGTGGTGGCTGGTAGGCCGATGCGGCGTTGCTCGGCGTGTGTGAGCTCCCCCCTGGCAAAGGCGTGGTGGTAGCGCTGCTCATGCACTAGCTCCAGCCAGCGACGCGGCGCCGGCAGCGGTTGCACAAATTGGTCGTTTTGCGCCAGCCCCTGATCCAGCAACAACTGATGAAGCAACCGAAACTTCGCCATCGGAAAGCGATGGCTACTGGGCAGCGGCGCTGAGTAGGACGGGTGGTAAATGAAGGGCAGACGCACTCTGGATGGGATCAGAACAGAGCAACAAGCTGCAGCTGGGCGCTGGTGGATGGCGTTGTGGCGTCCTGGCGTCCAGCGATCGGCAGCATGGTGATGGCAGGGGTGAGGTATGAGTTGCTGATCGGGTGAATCTGTCCATACACCTGGATCATCAGTTCGCTGGGATTGGAGAAACCAGCGTAGGGACCCTGTTGGTTGACCCTGGCCCACGACAAGCCAATCCCATAGGAATCCAGTGGCCGCGACCGCATCGGCGCAAACATCGTGAATCCCCCTCCGATCGATGTGCTGAACAGATTTGTGCGTGCGGGGCTCCAGCCAGCTTGTAGGAAGCTGGTGATTCCGCTGTTGTCAGTGGGATAGCGAAAACCAACCAGGCGTTGATGGGCAATGAGATAGCCGCCAGCGGCCGAGGCTTCTGTGCAGGGGGCGGGCGCGCAGCTCAGCGGGCCTCCTTGATGCCAGAGCCCCACACTGGCGGATCCGGGTTTCCTGCTGCGTCCTGCAGTCCAGGATCCACCGAGCTTGCCGATGGAAAAGAGCGGCCCTGAGAGGCTTGGCATGGCCAGGCCGGTCTGCAGCGCCGGTTCCACGCCCGATCCACCTCGCCCATCAAAGAATCCTAGTTTGAGCCAGGCATCACGCTTCAGTGCCTTGGGCTGGATCAGAAGCGAGGCACCCAGGGCCGGGTTTGGATAACCAGGCAGCCGTCCCTGCAGGGTCGGCATTGCATACAACGGTGTGTAGGTGAGAGCGCTGATGCTGGGAACTGTGTACGGCGACCCGGGTCGTATCACGGGCACCACAACATTGGCAAAATCGTTGCTTGCTGCGATCTTCCCCACCAGAAATCTGATCTGGTTGTCGAACAAATCCTGGCTGAACACGTAGCTGTAGAGCTCCGTTCGATCCGGCTCCACCAAGCTGATCGCTGCCATTGCCGACCCACACACCGCTCAGGCTCCAGGCTGAATCGGCCGGGAGCCCCAGCCAGCGTCCCAGGGCTCCCGTGCCGGGTGTGGGGTCAACGGCCGCAGGGCTGGCCGGAATGCCGATCAGCCCCTGCGCCTGCTCAGGCTTTGTCGTTTCAGTCTTGTTCTCTGCAACTTCCGCCAGTGCTGGCAGCGTGCCGATCAGGGCAATCAGGATTGACCGAAGCAGGACTGCTTTCGCCATGGCGGCATGGGCTCACCGGCCGCCGGTGAACGCGAGGTGACTGAATCCCCACCACATCACCACAAACACGCCCACCAGAGATGCCAAGGCGGCAAGGGTTTGCAGGGCGTTGGTGTCGCCTTCCAGCCAGCGCCGGTAGGTGCGGCTCACGCTGGGAACCAGCAGCCACGAGGTGGCCGCTACGCACAGGGTGTTGCTCACCAACATCAAGGTGGCACCGGAGGCTTTCGGAAAGAGCCCATGCAGGATCGGGGTGAGCAACATCGCTGTTGGATACAGCGTGAGCAGCACCATCAGATTCACCTTCCAGGTGGGCACAGGCCGGCGAATGCGGCCGGAGAGCCAGCGGCCGTAGCCGATCCAGTTGGCCCTGCCTTTGAACTGAAAACCGGTTTCTTCCTCTTCCTGTAGCAGCAAGCGCCGGCGCTCTGGGTCGTCGAGCCAGCTCATGCACTGCTGGGGATGGTTGAACCGCATCGTGGTGCGGAACACGCACTGATCAGGGCGCTGTTCAATCAGTTGGCGCTCGAGGCTGACAAAGCCCTCGCGCTGGCTTGCCATTTGCTTCATGCGATCGCTGAAGCGGTAGTAGCGATCGAGATATTTCGGATCAATGTGTTGTTCGAAGTGATACTCGAACACCCCTGCTTCATCCTTCATGGCACGATCGGTTCGTTGAGGTTGAGCAGGTTGCGCCGCACCATGGCATGAACGCCCTTGTTCTGATTCACGAGTTGGGTGATGCGGATATCGCAGGCGAGGCTGGAGAAGATGTAGGCCTGTTCGCGGCTCCAGCCCGTGAGTGCTGTGAGCCAATCGAGCATGCGATGGGAGGCCTGCCGCGCGGCTTCGTCGAGGTCGGCATCGAAGCCCATGGTGATCAGATGGGTGGGCGTGAGGGCGCGGGGTGCATCGAGCGTGCGTCCTGGGTGAAGGATCAGTTGGAAGCAGCCATCCATGCACGTTTCCAGGGCGGTGACATCCATCTCCCCATCCCCCTGCACGGCATGGCCATCGCCGGCTGAAAACAGGGCCCCCTCAGTGAACACGGGCAAAAAGAGTGAGGAGCCGGCAATCAGCTCCTTGTTATCGATGTTGCCGCCGAATTCGCGAGGCGGAACCGACGACACCCTCCCCCACTCCGCTGGTGGTGCCGTGGCCAGCACACCGAAGAACGGGCGCAGGGGTACATCGATTCCCCACGGCAAGTGGGTGACGGAACGGTCGCGATCGATGGGAAAGGTGTTCTGGCGCGGTTGGTGAAACTCATCAGGCAGGGTCCCCCGGCCTGGTCGAATCAGGTTGTAGCCCCAGTCGGCCCCGAGGCGAATGGATTCGATGCGCACTTCGAGGCAATCGCCGGGCTTCGACCCTTCAACCGCGATCGGCCCTGTGAGGATGTGCGGGCCATCCATCGGCATCACCGTTTCGATGATCTCGCGATGGGCTGGCGCCACGATCGAGAGGTCGCCACCGAGATCGGCGCGGCCCCCGGAGAACGTTTCGATCTCCACGTGATCGCCCGAACGCACCTGGAGGCGCGGTTCGAGATCAGCCTGCAGATGGCCCCAGTGAACCGTGGCGGGAGTGGCGTGAAGCCGGTGTTTCACAGGCTGCTGGGCATTCTGCGAGTGAGGTGCCGCAGCTTGCGCAGGGCCTTGAGTTCCACCTGGCGCACCCGCTCGCGCGATACATCGAGCATGCGGCCAATTTCGGCGAGGGTGTGGCGCTCTTCGCCCTCCAGGCCGAAGCGCAGCTCAAGCACCTGGCGCTCCTGTTCGGTGAGGTGGCTGAGCCAGCGGCCCAGCTGCTCGTGGTGCATGCCGCGCTCCACCTGATCGAGCGGCTCGGCGTGGCTGTTGTCGGCGATTAGATCGCCGAGGAAGCTGCGGCCTTCCTCTCCATTCACCGGGGCATCGA
>VGPP01000070.1 GCA_016882585.1 Cyanobacteria bacterium M_surface_7_m2_037 | reverse complement strand
TTTGAGCAGATGGTGCTTTTCGCCGAATACTGCTTCAACAAGAGCCATTCCACCGCCTATGGCGCGGTGACGTATCAAACCGCCTACCTCAAGGCCCACTACCCAGTGGCCTACATGGCGGCGCTGCTCACGGTGAATGCCGGCACCACCGACAAGGTGCAGCGTTACATCTCCAACTGCAACGCCATGGGCATCGAGGTGATGCCGCCGGATGTGAATGCCTCGGGGATCGACTTCACGCCCGTAGGCGATCGGATCCTGTTCGGCCTCTCGGCCGTGCGCAACCTCGGCGATGGCGCCATCCGCGCCTTGCTCGAGGCCCGCAGCGCCGATGGCCCTTTCCGTTCCCTGGCCGACCTGTGCGACCGGATCCCCGGCACCACGCTCAATCGTCGCTCGCTCGAATCACTGATTCACTGCGGCGCCCTCGATGCGCTGGAGCCCCAGGCCAATCGCGCCCAGCTGATGGCCGATCTCGATCTGATCGTGGATTGGGCCTCCTCCCGCGCCCGCGACCGGGCCAGCGGCCAGGGCAATCTGTTTGATCTGATGGGCGGCAGCGCTGACGCTGCAGCAGATGGAGCTGGCAGTGGCGATCTGAGCACCGCTCCGAAGGCGGCGCCGGTGCCCGATTACCCCCCTACCGAGAAGCTGCGCCTTGAGAAGGAGCTGGTGGGCTTCTACCTCTCCGATCACCCGCTCAAGCAGCTCACCCGCCCGGTGCAGCTGCTCTCACCCGTGGGCCTGGGCAGCCTTGAGGAGCAAGCCGACAAGACCCGCGTCAGCGTGGTGGGCATGGTGGCGGGCCTGCGGCCGGTGACCACCCGCAAGGGCGATCGCATGGCGGTGCTGCAGCTGGAGGATCTCAGCGGCAGCTGTGAAGCGGTGGTCTTCCCGAAGACCTACGCCCGCCTCGCCGATTTCCTGATGGTGGATGCGCGCCTGCTGATCTGGGCCTCAGTGGACCGGCGCGACGAGCAGGTGCAGCTGATCGTGGATGACTGCCGCGTGATCGATGAGCTCAAGGTGCTGCTGGTGGAGCTCGAGGGCAGTGAGGCCTGCGATATCGCCGTGCAGCACAAGCTGCGCGAGTGCCTCAACCAGCACCGCACCGATAAGGATGAGGCCGGCGTGCGGGTGCCCGTGGTGGCGATGGTGCGACACCACGGGCAAACGCGCTTTGTACGCCTGGGCCATCAGTTCTGCGTGCGCGATAGCGAGGCTGCGCTCAGCAGCCTCACCGCCCAGGCGTTCCGGGCCCGCCTCAGCTCGCCGCTGGTGGCCGCTTGATCGAGCTGCGCAGCCGGCCGATGTTCAGGCCGATCTGCTCAAAGCCGAGCAGGCTGCCGGCGCCCGGCTCCCAGCTGGCCGAGAGCACGCCGTAGCTCAGCCCCACCAGGCCCAACAAGAAAAATCCCCCAGATGTCACCAGGGTGACGCCGGGGGGAATATCCAACACGCCTTTGCTCACCAGCAGATAGCTCGCCACAAAGGAGGACATCCCAAGAATGCTGGGGATCCCTGTGGCGATCGCGACGCGCCGGGCCATGCGATTGGCCACGTAGTCGGGAATGCTCTGCTGGGCTTTGGCTCTGGTCTTGTTGAGGCTGGCAGGGGGTTGTGGTCCCAGACCACCGCCGCCGCTGGTGCGGTTCTTCCCCTTGCCTGCCATCGTCAGCCGCGGATGCCGAGTTTCTGGATCAGGGCGATGTAGCGCTGCTCGCTGTTGCTGCGCAGGTAGCTCAGCAGGCGCTTGCGGCGGCCGATCATCTTCAGCAGACCCTGCCGAGAGGAGAAATCGTGGATGTTGTTCTGCAGGTGTCCGCTCAGCTTGCTGATGCGCTCGCTCAGCATGGCCACCTGAACCTCAACAGAACCGGTGTCGGTGCCGTGGGTCTGATGAGCGTTGATTAGTTCCTGCTTCTTGGTGGTGTCGAGCGACATGCGCGGCGTCTGGCCCTGACGGTGCAAACATCCAACTTACCGCCTCGTGGTCACCCAACCTCAGGCCGCCTGGCTGCGGGAGAGCCAGCGCAGACACTCCCGCAACCAATCATCCGCCGCTTCAATCTCCAACGTGTTCTCCGCACTGTTGAGAGCAGCCACCGCCCGTAGGGCCCGGTTGATTTCCAGCGCTTCATAACCAAGGGCTGTGAGAGTGAGGCTCACCTCATCGCGCACAGCGTTGGCCAGCTCCGATGTTGCGGCGTTGGCGGAGAGGCTGAGATCGGCTGTGTCGTCTGGATTGTCACCGCTGCCGTAGCGCTCCTGCAGGCGCGTGCGCAGCTCCACCGCCAGGCGCTCCGCCGTGCGCTTGCCCACCCCCGGCGCCTGGGTGAGCAGCCGCAGATCGGCCTGAATGATCGCCCGCACCAGCTCTTCGCAGCTGAGCTGCCCCAACAGTCCGAGCGCCATTTGCGGCCCAACACCGCTCACCGCCACCAATTCCCGGAACAGGTCCCGTTCAGCGCGACTGCTGAAGCCGTAGAGCGTCCAAGCGTCGTCCCGGATCACCTGATGAATGTGCAGGCTCAGGGCGCTGCCGGCTTCCCCCAGTTGATCCCACTGGCGGCGGGGCATCTGCACTTCGTAGCCCACCCCGCCGCACACCAGCAGCAAGCTGCAGCGGCTGGCCTGCTGCCAGCGATCGGCGAGTTGCCCTTGCAGCCAGCCGATCATGGGAACACCGTTGATGCCCCCCATGCTGCCCGCTCCGACAACCCCATCCCCGCTGCTGGCAGTGCTGCGCCGGGTTGTGGCGCTGTTGCTCTGCGTGGTGCTCAGCTTCACGCTGAGCGCCTGCGGCGGCGGCCAGCCATCGCAGAAGGTGCTGCTCTCTGCTCTGGCGCTGCAGATTGATCTCACCCAGCGCTCGATCGCCGAGGCGCTGCAGCTCAACCCGGCCGATGGCCTGCCTCAGGTGAGCCGGGTGCGGGTGGAATCGCAGCAGGCCATCCCGATCGGCGGCAGCAAGGGGCTGCATCTCACCGGTCGCTTTGATTGGCGCCTCCCCGGCGATCCGATCCGCGTGGACAGCGCCTTCGATCTTTATCTGCAGCGGGGAGAACGCGGCCAGAGCTGGCGCCTGGCACGGCCCAGTGGCAGCAGCGATGGCTCCACCCAGGACTGGATCATCGATCCTTTGCCGATCGCCTGAGGCTGAGCAGGGTGGCGGCCAGCACCAGCGCCATCGCCAGGGCGGTGTCGGGATCGAGCGATTCCCCGAACAACAACCAGCCCCAGAGGGCCGCTAGCGGTACCTGGCCGTAGCTCAGGGCCGTGGCCCGTGCCGCCGGCATGCCGAGCAAGCCGTTGGTGACCCCCAGCTGTCCCAGCTGGGTGAACAGGCCCACGCCCACCAGAGCCAGGGCTTCCCAGCCCGTGGGCCACACCGGCTGCAGCAGCACCAGCGGGGTGGTGAGCACGAGCCCCACCAGTGGGAAATAGAACACGATCACCAGCGGGTGCTCTGTTCGCCCCAGGGCCCGCACGCTCACATAGGCGCAGGCCGATAGCAGGGCGCCGGCGATGGCCAGCACCACGCCGCCGAAGGGCAGCACCGCGGCCTGGCCGCCCGAGAGCACGGATGCCAACGGGCCGAGCAGACCCATCAACTCGCTCGGGTTGCTCAACACCACCACCGCCAGCCAGCCCAGCAGCGCCGCCAGCAGCACCCGCGGGCCCACCCGCTCCCCCAGTAGCAGCCACGCCAGCACGGCTGTGAAGGTGGGCTGGAGGTATTGCAGCACCGTGGCTGCCGCCAGCGGCAGCTGCGCCAGGGCTGCAAACACGCACAGCAGCGCGCCGGTGCCGATCACGCCGCGCAACACCAGCAGGCCCCGCCGCTGCCCCCACGGGTTCAGCCCGGCCTGGCGCAGCATCGCGATGCTCAGCAGCAGGCTCACCGCCGATCGGGCCAGCACCACCTCTGCCACGGGGATCCGGCCGCCCACGGCCTTCACGCACACCCCCATCAAACTGAAACTGATGGCGCTGGACAGCATCCACAGGGCTGCCCTGCCATCCTGAAGCCGCACTCGTGCGCGCAGCGTGTCAGCTCCTCGCCTCCACCCCCGCACGATCGAAGCCGTTAAGGAACGCGCTGACATCGTTGATGTGGTGGGCGAGCACGTGGTGCTCAAAAAGAAAGGCCGCGAGTTCGTCGGCGTTTGTCCATTCCACGACGACAAATCACCGTCGATGACGGTTTCGCCGGCGAAGCAGTTCTACTACTGCTTCTCCTGCGGGGCTGGCGGCAACGCCATCAAGTTCCTGATGGAGCTGCAGCGCCAGAGCTTCAGCGATGTGGTGCTGGAGCTGGCGCGCAAATACCAGCTGCCGGTGGAAACCCTCGAGGGGCCCCAGCAGGAGCGCCTGCGCCAGCAGCTCTCGCGCCGCGATCAGCTGCACAAGGTGCTGGCGCTGGCGGCGGGGTGGTTCCGCAGCCAGCTGCGCAGCCCCGAGGGCGCCGGAGCTTTGGCTTACCTACGCGACCAGCGGGGCCTGAGCGAAACCACCCTCGAAAGCTTCGGGCTGGGCTATGCCCCTGAGCGCTGGGATGGTCTGCTTTCCCACCTGCAGCAGGTGGAAGGCTTTGCGCCGGATCTGCTGGAGGCGGCCGGCCTGGTGGTGCCGCGCCGCGGCGGCGATGGCTTCTACGACCGCTTCCGCCATCGCGTGATGGTGCCGATCTGCGATCGCCAGGGCCGGATCATCGGCTTCGGTGGCCGCAGCCTTGATGGCGGCGAACCCAAGTATCTGAACTCCCCGGAAACGGAGGTGTTCGAGAAGGGCAAGCACCTCTTCGGCCTCGATAAGGCCGTGAATGCCATCCGCAAGGACGACCGGGCGGTGGTGGTGGAGGGCTATTTCGATGTGATCGCCCTGCACGCCGCCGGCATCACTAATGCGGTGGCGGCCCTGGGCACGGCTCTCAGCAGCCAGCAGATCACCCAGCTCTGCCGCTGCTGCGATGGCAAGCGGCTGATCCTCAATTTCGACACCGATCGCGCCGGGGTGCGCGCCGCCCAGCGGGCCATCGGTGAGGTGGAGCAGCTGGCCTTGCAGGGTCAGCTGGAGCTGCGGGTGCTGCACCTGCCTGCCGGTAAAGACCCCGACGAGTTCCTCAAGGAGCACGGCGCCGGCGAGTACCGCTCCCTGCTCGATCAGGCGCCGCTCTGGCTCGATTGGCAGATCGATCAGGTGCTGGAGGGTCGTGATCTGGCCCGCTCCGATCAGTTTCAGCAGGCGGTGAGCGACCTGGTGGTGCTGCTGGGCAAGCTGCCCGCCAGCGCCGTGCGCTCCCGCTACCTGCAGCAGGTGGCCGAGCGGCTCAGCGGCGGCCAGGCCCGCCTGGCCCTGCAGCTTGAAGACGACCTGCGCCAGCAGGTGAAGGGTCAGCGCTGGCATGGCCGCTCCCAGCGCTGGGAGCAGCCCGGCGAAGCGGGCCTGCGGGAGCGGGCCGAAGCCGAGCTGCTGCGGCTCTATTTGCACTGCCCCACCCACCGGGGCACGATCCGCGCCGAACTGCGCCGCCGTGAGCTCGACGATTTCGCCCTCGCCCACCACCGCCAGCTCTGGGCGGCGATCAGCTCCCTCGAGGAAGACAACCTCGGTGCGGGCCGGCTGGAGGTGATCAACCGAGGCGGCGATCCGGGGCTGGAGTTGGCGGATCTGGAGCTGCCGCGGTTGCTCACCGATCAGCTGTTGCTGAGTGATGCCGAGAGCCCGTCGGATCTGCTCACCCGGCTCACGCCGCTGCTCGAGCCCACCGATGTGCAGCGCCTTGCTTTGGCCAACCCCCTGTTGCAGCTGCGCGGGGCCACGGCGTCGCTGGAGCGGCAGCGCAGCCTCAAACGCTGCCGCCACCTGCTCAATGCCTGGAGCTCCCAGCGCCTCGAAACCCTGGAGCGTTGCATCGCCCGCCTGTTGGAGGAGGGCCAGGCCGCCCCGGCGGAGCCCGTTGCCGATCAGCCGCTGCAGCCCGTCGCCCTGGATATGGAAGCGCGCATCGAAGCGATGTTCGCCGATCTCAACGGCGATGCCCTGCGCTTTCAGGAGCTCTACTACAACGAGCGCCAGCACATCGCCCACCTCGATCAGCAGCGCCGCGCCGGCTTTGAAGATGTGCTGCAGGAGCAAGCCGATTCGCTCACAGCCTGAGCCTCTGGCGCCTCAGCTCTGGTAAGACACAGGGATGCCTTCCCTCTCCATCCGCCGCTTGATCGGCGTCTGCCTGGCTGCCAGCGCTGCCTCCCCCCTGGCCGCTCCTGCCCAGGCCAGCATGATCGACCAGATCATCTTCAAGAAGTGCTCGCAGGCCATGGCCGACGACTTCCAGAAGGCCGGCAAAACCCCGCCCGACGGCATGGTGGCTGACACCTGCAACTGCGTGGTGGAGCAGGTGGGGAATCGCCAGACGATCGAACAGGCCAAAACCTTCTGCAGCAAGCAGAGCCTTCAGAAATACGGGCAGCCTTGATCGTTAGCGAGCCCAGGCCGTGGGCAGATCGTTGAGCCGGGTGGTGGCGGCCCGCGAGAGTTGCTCGCGCCGCATCATCCAGCCGGGTGCAAGGCCGCAGGCCGCCCACTGCACTGTGCCTCGGCCGTAACGGCGATTGAGCCCATCGATGCTCTGCATCAGGGCCGCCCGTCGCTGCTGTTCCGGCTCCGGCAGCGGTGCCAGCAGGTGGTGTTGCAGCTGGTCCTGGCTCTGCAGCTCCTGCAGCAGCACGCCGGCTTTGGCAAAGCGTTTGTGGGGCCGGTAGATCAGCGCCACCAGCGGCAGGGCGGCCTGCAGCAGGGCGGCGGTGTCGTTGCTGGCCACCGCCAGGGCGGTGCTGGCGGCCTGGCTGTAGAAGCCGGGGCTGAAGGGGCTGGTGCGGGCAAACACCGTGAGCCGGCCGCTGCACTGCTGCTGGCGGCGCAGTTTCTCGGCAGCTCGCACCACGTAGGTGGCGACGGCCTGGCGCAGTTCGGTTTCAGAGGTGATCGCCCGGCTGAAGCTGCGGCTCACGCAGGTTTCGCGCTTGGCGCTCGGCCCCTGCTCCAGGGGCAGGCAGCTCACCCCCTGCAGCTCCAGCTGCAGCCGCAGGCCCACCACGCCAGCCTTGGCCCGCAGCTCACCACTGGCCATGTCGCGCAGCTGGCGGGCATTGGCGATGCCCCGCAGCCGGCACCAGCGGCCCAGCTGGCGGCCCACCCCCCAGATCTCCTCCACGGGGGTGAGCTCCAGCCAGGGATCGGGGTTGGCTTCACGGCCCAGGTCGAACACGCCCGCATGGCGCCGATCCCCTTTGGCGATGCGGTTGGCGAGTTTGGCCAGCACCTTGCTGGAGGCCAGGCCGATGGCGATCGGCAGGCCGAGGTTGTGGCGGATGCGGCTGCGCAGCTCCGCGGCCCAGCTGCTGAGGTCGCCGTGCCGTGGGCGCGGCAGCCGCGCGAAGGCCTCATCGATGGAATAGATCTCCAGCTCCGCCACAAACGGCTCGAGGCTGCTCATCAGCCGCTGGCTCATGTCGCCGTAGAGGGCGTAATTGGAGCTGCGCACCACCACGCCGTGGCTGGCCAGCTGCCCGGCGATCTGGAAATAGGGCTTGCCCATGCCGATGCCCAGCTGCCGCGCTTCGCTGCTGCGCGACACCACGCAGCCGTCGTTGTTGGAGAGCACCACCACCGGCCGGCCGATCAGGGCCGGTTCGAAGGCCTGCTCGCAGGAGGCGTAGAAGTTGTTGGCGTCGATCAGCGCCAGCACATCAGCCATGGCGCGTGAGGGCGTGGATCACGTGGATGGCCACGCCCCAGATCTGCACGTCGCCGCATTGATGCAGCTCCAGGGGCGGATAGGCGCTGTTCGCCGCCTCCAGCCGCAGCCGGCCGTGGTGGCGCACCAGGCGTTTGAGGGTGAAGGCGCCATCGAGCACCGCCACCACGATCAGGCCGGGACGTGGCTCGAGGCTGCGGTCGACCACCAGCAGATCACCGTGCTGGATGCCGGCCTCGATCATCGAATCGCCGCTCACCCGCAGGAAAAAGGTGCTGCTGGGGTGGCGGATCAGGGCCTCGTTGAGGTCGATGCCCACATCGATGTAGTCGTCGGCGGGGCTGGGAAAGCCGGCGGCCACGGTGCTGGCGGCCAGGGGCAGCCGCAAGCACCGCCGCTCGCGGCGCAGGGGCATGGGTTGAGGGCCAGCAGCAGCCATGAATCCGCCACCCGAGCATCGGATCGCAGATTAGTACAGGTGTATTGATTTCTGGTGTTGGTCTGCTGGGGGCCCGGTGGTGCTCGGGCTGCTGTCCAGTGCCGGATATCCATGGATATCCGGCACTGGACAGCGCTGCCGGGCGACCTCAGGCACCCGCTCTACAGCAGCGCAGATCAACGACTCCGCCTCACTCCTCCTCGTCGCCTTCCAGTAACAAGGCCTGGAAGGCGGTGTAGAGCTCCAGCTCCTCGCTGTTGGCGGCAGGGCGCCGCTGGCGGTTGGGGCGCAGTTCGTTGCTGGCGCCGCGCGGCTGCAG
>VGPP01000069.1 GCA_016882585.1 Cyanobacteria bacterium M_surface_7_m2_037 | reverse complement strand
CAGGCCATAGAGATGGATGTGGCCGATCAGTAGCTGCAGGCGTTGATCCAGCAGGTCGCTGCGGTTGGGTTGCAGCTGCGGTTGCAGGGCCTCGGCTTGCTCGAGAGCGCCTGCGAAATCACCCTGGCCGTAGGCCCGCTCCACGGCGCTGTAGGCCTGCTCCTCCGGGCTGGGCGTGGGCACGGGCGGTATGCGGGGGCGGCTTGTCTCCTTGTTTAGGGCGACTCGGGCGGCTCTGCCTGCTGCGGTGGGCCAGCGCTGGCTTGCTGCAACCAGAGGTGCTGCCGGTCCCACTGCAAGCGGATCCCTGCGCGCAGATCGCTGCTGCCCGGCCCGCGGCCGTTGGCCATCCGCCCCAGGAGCACGTCGATCTGCTCGGCCGGGAGGCTGCTCACGCCCTGGCCGCCCAGCCAGTGCTGCAGCAGTTGCCGCTGATTGGCGGGTTGCAGCATCGCCAGCTCGCGTCGCCGCAGGGCCCCGGCGGGCGCGGTTGGCCCGGCCAGTAGCCCTGCCACGGCCAGCGCCACCAGCTCCTGGTGGCTGTCTTGCTCCTGGGCCAGGCGTTCGGCCACGCCGCTGATGCGGCGACTGGCGCCCGGGTGCAGCTGCTCGAGCACCGGCAGCACCTCCTGGCGCAGGCGGTTGCGGCTGTAGCGGGGGTCTGCGTTGCTGGCATCGAGCCAGAGGGGCAATCCCAGTTGCGCGTGGATCTGGCCGGTTTCCGCTCGGGTGAACAGCAACAGCGGCCGCACCAAGGTGAGCGCAGCGGTGAGCGGCCGCTGCGGCCGCAGGCTGGACATGCCTCGGCGGTGACTGCCGCGGGCCAGCTGCAACAGCAGGGTTTCGGCACGGTCGCTGGCGGTATGACCCGTCACCACATGGCTGGCGCCGCTGCGGCTGGCGGCGGCCGCTAGCGAGGCATAACGCCAGCGGCGAGCGGCCGCCTCATCAGGCTGGGGCTCCTGCCACAGATCCACCTGGATGGGCAGCTCCTGCTCCGCCGCCCAGCGCGCCAGTTCGCCCGCTTGCTGGCTGGCCTCGGGGCGCAGCTGGTGATTGCCGTGCCAGAGCTGCAGCTGCCAGTGATGCAAGCGCTGCAAATCGCTGAGCAGGCCCACCAGCGCCATCGAATCCTGGCCGCCCGACACCGCCAGCAGCAGCCTCGCTCCATCGGGCAGCAGCGTGGGTCGCTGCAGCAGCCAGCGGTGCAGGCGCAGGTGGTGGCGGCTCCAGGGTGGCGCCAAATGCTGCGTGGGAGAATCGCTCCACTCTGTCTGCACTGGTATGTCGCGTCTCGCCCAGCTGCCCGCTTCGCTTCGTTTGGCTCTGGAGGAGCGCCGCGCCCTCAAGGTGATCGCCGGTCTCACCAACTTCGATGCCGCCAGTGTGGAGCGCATCAGCCGCGCGGCCGGCATGGGCGGCGCCGATCTGATCGATGTGGCCTGCGATCCGGCTCTGGTGCAGCTGGCTGCTGAGGTGAGCGGCCTGCCGATCTGCGTGAGCGCTGTGGATCCTGAGCTGTTCCCCGCTGCCGTGGCTGCCGGTGCCGCGATGGTGGAGATCGGCAATTACGACGCCTTCTATCCCCTGGGCCGCATCTTTGATGCCGAGGAAGTGCTGGCGATCACCCGCCGCACCCGTGAGCTCCTGCCTGAGGTGGTGCTGAGCGTCACCGTGCCCCACGTGCTTCCCCTGGATCAGCAGGAGCAGCTGGCAGTGGATCTGGTGGCCGCCGGTGCCGACATCATCCAGACCGAAGGCGGCACCAGCGCCAAGCCCTTCAGCGCCGGCAGCCTCGGCCTGATCGAGAAAGCCGCTCCCACCCTGGCCGCTGCCCACAGCATCAGCCGTGCTGTGAGCGTGCCGGTGCTCTGCGCCTCCGGTCTGTCGTCGGTCACCGTGCCGATGGCGATCGCCGCTGGTGCTGCCGGTGTGGGTGTGGGTTCAGCTGTGAACAAGCTGAACGATCAGCTGGCGATGGTGGCTGTGGTGCGCGGTCTGCGCGAGGCCCTCGGCAGCGCCGTGAACGCCATCGTTTGAGCGGCCACTCTTTGAGCCCAGAGCCGCTCTTCAGGCTCTGAATCCAACCTGAACCGCTGCGGCGGTCAGCTTTAAAACCCATGACTACGTTGCGGTCAGCGCCGCCCGTGGTTGTGGGTTTTTCCTTGCTCTGGTTGCTGCAGTGGCCCGTGCGGGCCGTGGTGCTGCTGATCGTGGCGGCGCTGCCGCTGGGTGTTGAGGTGGATGGTTTCCTCACGGCGTTGGTCTCCGCCGTGGCGATTGGTCTGCTGGGCACGCTGCTGGTGTTGCCGCTCAAGGCCCTGCTGGCCTTGCCCTGGGCGCTCACCAGCCTGGGTGATCCTTGGGATGCTTGGGCTTGAGGTGCCGGCAACCCGCGCTTCGTTGCTGATGAGCACCACGCCCCTGGGCTAACTGCCCGAGAATGGCCGGATGGTCACTCCCTACCAACTCCACGCTCCGTACAGCCCCAAGGGCGATCAGCCCGAGGCGATCAAAGGCCTGGTGGCGGGTGTTGAGGGCGGAGAGCGCTATCAGACGCTGCTGGGCGCCACGGGAACGGGCAAAACCTTCACCATCGCCAACGTGATCGCCCAGACCGGGCGGCCGGCGCTGGTGTTGGCGCACAACAAAACGCTGGCGGCGCAGTTGTGCAATGAGCTGCGGGAATTCTTCCCCAACAACGCCGTTGAATATTTCATTTCCTACTACGACTACTACCAACCGGAGGCGTATGTGCCCGTCTCCGACACTTACATCGCCAAAACAGCATCGATCAACGAAGAGATCGACATGCTGCGCCACTCGGCGACCCGCTCGTTATTTGAGCGCCGCGATGTGATCGTGGTGGCCTCGATCAGCTGCATCTACGGCCTGGGAATTCCCAGTGAATACCTCAAGGCGGCGGTGAAGTTCGAGGTGGGTGAAACCCTCAATCTGCGTGGTTCGCTGCGGGATCTGGTGAACAACCAGTACTCCCGCAACGACCTGGAGATCTCCCGTGGCCGCTTCCGCGTGCGCGGCGATGTGCTCGAGATCGGCCCGGCCTATGAAGACCGGCTGGTGCGGATCGAGCTGTTCGGCGACGAGGTGGAGGCGATCCGCTATGTGGATCCCACCACCGGCGAGATCCTGCAGAGCCTCGAGAGCATCAACATCTACCCGGCCAAACACTTCGTGACCCCGAAGGAGCGGTTGGAGGGCGCCATCAAGGAGATCCGCACGGAGCTGCGCGAGCGGCTCGATGTGCTCAACGAACAGGGCCGGCTGCTGGAGGCCCAGCGCCTGGAGCAGCGCACCACCTACGACCTCGAGATGCTGGAGCAGGTGGGCTACTGCAATGGCGTGGAGAACTACGCCCGCCATCTGGCCGGACGCCAGGCCGGCACGCCGCCCGAATGCCTGATCGACTACTTCCCCGATGACTGGCTGCTGGTGGTGGATGAAAGCCATGTGACCTGCAGCCAGCTGCAGGCGATGTACAACGGCGATCAATCACGCAAGCAGGTGCTGATCGAGCACGGCTTCCGTTTGCCATCCGCCGCCGATAACCGCCCACTCAAAGGCGAGGAGTTCTGGGAGAAGGCGCGCCAGACCATCTTCGTGAGTGCCACCCCGGGCGATTGGGAGATGCGCCAGAGCGAGGGGCAGGTGGTGGAGCAGGTGATCCGCCCCACCGGTGTGCTCGATCCGATCGTGGAGGTGCGACCCACCGAGGGCCAGGTGGATGATCTGCTCGGCGAGATCCGCATCCGCGCCGACAAGCAGGAGCGCGTGCTGGTGACCACCCTCACCAAGCGCATGGCGGAAGACCTCACCGATTACCTGGCGGAGAACGGTGTGCGGGTGCGCTACCTCCACTCCGAGATCCACTCGATCGAGCGGATCGAGATCATCCAAGACCTCCGCAACGGCGAATACGACGTGCTCGTGGGGGTGAACCTGCTGCGGGAGGGCCTCGACCTGCCGGAGGTGTCGCTGGTGGCGATCCTCGATGCCGACAAGGAGGGCTTCCTGCGGGCGGAGCGCTCGCTGATTCAAACCATCGGCCGTGCGGCGCGCCATGTGGAAGGCGTGGCGCTGCTCTATGCCGACAACCTCACCGACAGCATGGACAAGGCGATCACGGAAACAGAGCGCCGCCGTGCCATCCAGCAGACCTACAACGAGAAGCATGGGATCACGCCCTCGCCTGCCGGCAAGCGGGCTGGGAATTCGATCCTGGCGTTTCTGGAGGTGTCGCGCCGGCTCAACGACGAGCAGCTCGAGCAGGCCACCGAGCAGGCGGAGCACAACGAGGTGCCGCTCGATGCCCTGCCGGAGTTGATTCAACAGTTGGAAGAGAAGATGAAGAATGCCGCCAAGAATCTGGACTTTGAGGAAGCCGCCAACTTGCGGGATCGTATCAAGGGTTTGCGCCAGAAACTGGTGGGTAAAGCCTGATTTTCTTTAGGATATTTACGTCAGCATTTGTGCATCATTTCGGGATTTTTCCTGAATGTTGGTCGGCCTGCCCTTGAAGTTTCGGCTAAAGCTGAGTTAAGCGCGGGAGATCAGGGTGGGTTTTTATCTGCTTCATCTGCATGTGCATGGGCTGTTTCGAGGTCATGACCTCGAATTGGGGCACGATGCGGATACCGGCGGGCAGACCACCTACGTGCTGGAGCTGATGCGGGCCCTGGCGGCGCGCCCGGAGGTGGATCGGGTGGAGGTGATCACCCGGCTGATTCACGACAAGCGCGTGTCTCCCGATTACGCCGAGCCACGGGAAGATCTGGGCGGCGGAGCCTCCATCGTGCGCCTGCCCTGCGGACCGCGCCGCTATCTGCGCAAGGAGCTGCTCTGGCCCCACCTCGATGAGCTGGCCGATGGGGTGGTGGCCCATATCGCCGCCCAGGAGCGAAGGCCCGATTGGATTCATGCCCACTACGCCGATGCCGGTTATGTGGGAGCGCTGGTGTCGCAGCGGTTGGGGATTCCCCTGGTGTTCACGGGGCATTCCCTGGGGCGCGAAAAGCAGCGGCGCCTGTTGGCCGGTGGGATGGCCCACGACCAGATCGAGCACACCTATGCCATCGGCCGCCGTATTGATGCCGAGGAGCGCACCCTGGCGCAGGCCGCCCTCGTGATCACGAGCACCCAGCAGGAGGCGGAGCAGCAATACAGCCGCTACGACCGCTTCATCGCCAGCCGCGCGACGGTGGTGCCCCCCGGTGTGGATGCCCGCCGCTTTCACCCCCAGCCGCTGCCCGGGGAGGAGCAGGCGGTGGCGGAGTTGATGCGGCCCTTCCTGCGCGATCCGGCCAAGCCGCCGCTGCTGTGCATCTGCCGCGCCGTGCGCAGCAAGAACGTGCCGGCCCTGGTGGAGGCGTTTGGCCGTTCGGCGCTGCTGCAGGAGCGCCACAACCTCGTGCTGGTGCTGGGCTGCCGCGAGGATCCCCGCTCCATGGAGAAACAGCAGCGCGATCAGTTCCAGCAGATCTTCGAGCTGGTGGATCGCTTTGATCTCTACGGGCGGGTGGCCTACCCGAAGCAGCACCGCGGCGACGACATTCCCGCGATCTATCGCTGGGCTTCTCGCCGCGGCGGCGTGTTTGTGAACCCGGCGCTCACCGAACCCTTTGGCCTCACCCTGCTGGAGGCCGCCGCCTGCGGGCTCCCGCTGGTGGCCACCGATGACGGCGGTCCGTGCGACATCCTGCAGCGCTGCGCCAACGGCCAGTTGGTGGATGTGACCGACCTCGATGATCTGCAGCAGGCGCTGGAAACCGCTGCTGCTGATCCAGCTCGCTGGCGCCGCTGGCGCGACAACGGCATTGAAGCCGTGAGCCGCAACTTCAGCTGGGATGCCCATGTGTGCGCCTATCTCGGCCAGGCCCAGCGCCGCTGCCAGGAGCTGATGGACCAGCGCCCGCAGCCGGTGCTGCCCGCGGCGGCAGCGGCGCCGGTGCAGCGGCTGTTGCTGCTGGATCTGGATGTTTGCCTGGATGCCCCGGATCCGGCGGGGCTGCAGGAGTTGCGGCGCCGTTTGGCGGCGGATGCCAGCTGCGGCATCGGCATGCTCAGCGGCCGCAGCTTTGCTTCAGCCCGCCTCCGCTACCAGGAATTGCATCTGCCCCCGCCGCAGGTGTGGATCCTGGAGGCCGGTGCCGAGATCCTGTACGGCCCAGAGGGTGTGCCGGATCTGGCCTGGCGTGATCACATCGCCCAGGGCTGGCACCGCGAGGCCGTGGAGCAGGCGCTGGCGGATCTGGCCCCACGCCTGGTGCTGCAACCGCCAGCGCAGCAGGGCCCGTTCAAGCTGAGCTACACGCTCCAATCGCCAACGGGTGGCGTGCTCGAGATGGTGCGCCAGCGCCTGCGCCAACAACGGCTTGAGGCCCGCGCCCATCTGTTCCACCACTGGTTCCTGGATGTGTTGCCGCTGCGGGCTTCGAAGGCCGAGGCGATTCGCCATCTCAGCCTGCGGTGGGGCCTGCCGCTGGAGCAGGTGTTGGTGGTGGCGTCGCAGCAGGGCGATGGGGATCTGCTCAATGGCCGCGCCCTGGGCGTGGTGGTGGGCGATCACGACCGTTCCCTCGATGATCTGCGTCGCCGCTCCAAGGTGTTTTTCGCCTCACGCCGTCAGGCGTGGGGCGTGCTGGAGGGCCTGGATCACTACCGCTTCCTGCGGCGCTGATGTGCGGCCCGGGCCTCAGAGGGGCGGCTGCTCCTGGCTGCGGTAGAGGTCGCGGTGGGGGTTGGCATCCGGCAGCCAGTAGCTGATGTCTTCATGCCAGTAGGGGGTGCCCTCCAAGCGGCTGGAGCTGAGCTTGGTGGTGGCCATCGCGCTCACCAGGGCGCCCATGTCAACCGGGGAGAGGTCGGTGAGCACGTCTTTGCCGGCGATGGTCATCAGCTCCGGCAGGCGGGTGGCCATGGCGGGATTGGCCAGCTTCTTGAACACCTCCTTGAGCACCAGCTTCTGGCGCTCCATGCGGCCGATGTCGCCGAGTTCATCGTGGCGGAAGCGCAGGAAGCCCTCCAGGGCTTCGCCTTTGAGCAGCTGCCGGCCGGGATAGAGATCGATGTACAGCCCCTGGCTGTTGTCCACGTAATACATGCGCTTCGGCACATCCACCTCCACGCCACCGAGGGCATCCGCCAGGCGTTGCACGGCGTTGAGGTTGAGCACCAGGTAGCGATCCACCTTGGCGGAGAGCAGTTTGCTCAGCTCCTGTTTCACCATCTCCGGCCCGCCGCTGCTGTAGAGGGCGTTGGCCTTCATCACGCCGTAGCGCTCCGATTCGATGAAGGTGTCGCGCGGCACCTGGGTGAGCTCGGTGCGGCCATCGCGCAGCTGCACGGTGAACATCACATCGGTGTTGGTGCTCACGTGGTCGGTGCCCATCACCACGATGCGCCGATCGCCCATACCCGCCGGCGCCACCAGGGAGCCGAGCATGTTGCTGGGGTGGTGCAGTCCGGCCAGCAGGCCGGTGGCGAGGTGGGGGAGCGGGCCGTTGAGGCCATAGCCCAGGCCGATGCCGGCCAGGAAGAGAGGCAGGCGCGGCAGGCCTCCCTTGGCCGTTTTGATGCGGCGCCGCGGTTCGATCGGGGTCACCGTGGCCTGGCGGGCCGTCGCGCCGCCACGACGGCCCGGCCGCTCCTGCTTCTCGACAGGCTTCAGGCGGCCGCGGGATGGGCGGCGGCGCGGCGCGGGATTGGGCTGTGCCTGCGACATGGACGGTGTGCGTGGGCGCACCGTATCGCGCGTCTTCCCTTGTGGCCAGGGGCATCTGGGCCTCTCGCCCAGCTGGATCAACTGCCCGGCAACACGGTGATGGCCGCCGCCGCCTGATCGGCGCGCTCACGGGCTTCTTCCAGGCTGGCGCCGCTGGCCAGGGCCACGCCCATGCGCCGGTGCGGCCGGGCATCGGGCTTGCCGAACAGCAGCACCTGTACATCCACCTCCGCCAGAGCCTGCTCGAGGCCGCTGAAGCGCACGGAGTCACTGGCCTGCTCCGCCAGGATCACGCGGCTGGCGGCCGGCCCGGTGGAGCGGATCTCGGGGATCGGTAGCCCCAGCACCGCCCGCAGGTGCAGTTCAAATTCGCTCAGGTTCTGGCCCGCCAGGGTGACCAGGCCGGTGTCATGTGGGCGGGGGGAGAGCTCAGAGAACACCACTTCACTGCGGCCGTCTGCCCCCTGGCAGACGAAAAACTCCACCCCGAAGATGCCGGCCCCACCCAGGTTGTCGGTCACCTGGCGCGCCATGGTCTGGGCGGCGGCCAGCTGATCCCAGTCGAGATGGGCTGGTTGCCAGCTGCATTGGTAATCGCCGCGCTCCTGGATGTGGCCGATCGGCGGGCAGAACAGGGTGGGCCCGTTCCACTGCTTCACGGTGAGCAGGGTGATCTCCTGCTCAAAGCGCAGGAATTCCTCCACGATCACGCGGGCGCCGCTGCCGCGGGCACCGGCCATCGCTGCCTCCCAGGCCGCGGTGATCCCTTCTGGGCCATCCACCACGCTTTGGCCTTTGCCGGAGGAACTCATCACCGGCTTCACCACCACCGGCCAACCCAGCGGTGCGGCAGCAGCGGCCAGCTCTTCAGCGCTTTCGGCGTAGGCAAAGCGTGCGGTGCGAAGCCCCAGCTCGCTGGCGGCCAGATCACGGATCCGGTCGCGATTCATCGTGACGGCCGTGGCCCGGGCGGTGGGAATCACGGTGATGCCGCCGGCTTCGAGCTCCGCCAGGGCATCCACCGCCAGCGCCTCGATCTCCGGAATCACTACATCCGGCTGGTGGCGGCGCACCACGGCCTTGAGGGCTTCGGGGTCGGTCATGGCCACCACCTCGGCCTGATCGGCCACCTGCATGGCCGGCGCACCGGCGTAGCGGTCTACGGCAATCACCCGGC
>VGPP01000068.1 GCA_016882585.1 Cyanobacteria bacterium M_surface_7_m2_037 | reverse complement strand
GCCTACGGCAATGGCATCACGGTGCCGGGAGCGGGCTTCCTGCTCAACAACGAGATGGACGACTTCACCGCGAAACCCGGTGCCCCGAATGCGTACGGCTTGCGCCAGGGCAGCCAGAACGCCATTGCACCAGGCCGCCGTCCCCTCAGTTCGATGACGCCGACCCTCGTGTTCCGCCCGGATGACTCACCATGGCTGGCCACCGGCAGCCCCGGTGGCAGCCGCATCATCACCACGGTGCTGCAGGTGTTGCTTAACCGCTTGGTGCATGGCTTGAATCTGGCATCAGCTGTGGCGGCACCACGGATCCACAGCCAGCTTTGGCCGGATCACATCAGCGTGGAGCAGGGGATCAGCCCCGACACGATCCGGTTGCTCGAGCGTCAGGGGCACACCATCAGGTTGGCCCCCTCGATGGGTTCAGCTAATTCCGTAGAGGTTCATGTTGATGCTCACTCGAGGCAAAACTTCGGAAACCTTATTAAAACCTATGGCTATGCAGATCCAAGGCGATCTGATTCGGCTGTAATGCCTGAGTAATGATCCTTGCCAGGGCAGCAATTATTGATTCATGGCATCACTGCAGTGCTGGTTATGGCCGAGGCGTTTTTCGCTTGGGCTTTTTGGTTGTGCTGCCAGAAGACTTGTTCTGGCTCAGCCCAGTCGTTAGAACGCGGCAGGATGGATGCCTCATCGGTAGAGGCGAGGTGGTACGGCTTTTTGTGTGATGAGACTCATAGACGCCATGAGATTTCATGGCCATTAGATTCCTAAGCTCTGCTAAAAAGATTGGAATATTGGATAGAAGAACGGTGGTCAGAGGGTTGATGGCTGCTGATGTTGCACCCACTGCCGCCAACAGCCTTGATCCTGCAATGAGTGAAAAGTTGCTTGTGGCCGTTTTTTCTATGTTTCGACCGAGCTGGACGATGCGAGGTAGCCAGTGGACATCAGCTCCGAGGGTGATATCGCAGATGCTCCCGGTAATTGTGCTGTCAGCATCAACATCTAAGCACAGAGAGACGTCTGCGCGGGTTAGCGCAGGTAGATCATCTAAAATATAGCCAAGATAAGCAACGCCTTCTCCAGTTTTTTGGAGGTCACGCACAAGCTCGATGCGATCGAAAGCGTCAAAGTTGCCGTGCAGATTTTCTTCATGTCTGATGCCAAGTGGTTCGAATAATTCGGTCATGCGTGATGTGCATTTTCTGCCCACTACATGAATGCTGATCCCTAGATCCTGGAGAGCTTGGCAAACACCAATCCACTCATCCCCTGGTTTGGAAATGAGTTCGACATAGCCAATGAGCTCGTTATTCTCCCAGAACTCAATGGGATCTAGGTCGGTATAAGCGATGAACTCAGGGGGATCTTTTTGCTCTTTCAGGCAAATCTCTCTGCCATCATCCAGTGTGATGATCCAGCCTTCCTCTGCGAGATGGTTCAAGTCAACATGGGCAACCCTGAGGGGGCGTGATAAATGTCCAAGCTGATCTGACCAGATTCGGACTTCGTTGGCTTCGAGTAAGTGATTCTGTAGGCCCGCCAGGATCCGCAGGAGTTCGCCACGGCGCTGTTTGTGTGTTGGGGCGAGATGTTCGCGAACTTTGATGCCACCCAGACGGTTGAGGCAGCTGCCACTGATGACAAGATGCTTGACTTTGCTTAATGTATAGAGAGAATCGGGTGCATTGATATGCACTCCTTGGAGCCCAAGGGTGTAGATGGCTGTCAGTTTTGAGCTGATATTGCTTGCTGTCCAGGCGTTGACAGGATCAAGTTGAAGAATCCCAAGGGATCGTTCAAATGTTCCGAAGAGCATGGTTAGCCCGCCGGCGCCAAGGAGTAGGGGGATTGCAATGTCGTTGTACCGTTCGAGATTCTTGTCAACTTTTGTCGCTGCGAGTTCAGTGGCCTTCGTCTGAATGATGCCCATGTAGGCATCGTGGTACTCAATGGGATCGTCGACTCTTAGGATGCCTGAGCCTTTGATAATCATTGAGCCAGCACTGATCGAGTCTCCGGCTTTTTTTCTGAGTGGCCGCCAATCGCCATCAACAATTCTGCTGATGATAATGATTTCGCCTTTGACCAGTGTGCTGTTCAGGAATATGTGTGATTGGGTTTTTGCAGGGTAGAGGTCGCCTTCTTTGACTTCTGGTAGCTCATCGTCGTCATCACCATTATGGCCATTGATTTGAATGCTCACAATGTTGCGGATGTGATCGACGAATTCTTGAGATCGCTCTTTTGGTTCACTCTCGCTTTTCGTTAGTTCTTCGGTAACTGTGCTTGCCTCTCCAAGGCCGGTTTCAAGTAAAGCTTCTCCAGCATGTCCATCTGCGATGAGGATGCTTGTGAACGTTAATTCAAGAAGCTTGGGTGACAGCTTTCGAAGCTCGTTCCAATGTTCTTTGATTTCTTT
Source organism: Cyanobacteria bacterium M_surface_7_m2_037 (assembly GCA_016882585.1). Lineage (GTDB taxonomy): Bacteria > Cyanobacteriota > Cyanobacteriia > PCC-6307 > Cyanobiaceae > Vulcanococcus. Next base: position 6,574 of record VGPP01000068.1, on the reverse strand, counting down.
GGCCGCTGGTACCAGTGAAACTGCCGCCCCTAGAGCGATCAACGTGATCGGGATGGGTAGCAGAATCTCTGCAACGAGAAGGCAGCCTACGAAGATTCCATTCCTAAGGGCTGAGCTGTGAGATAATTTCGTATTCCACTTTTCAATTCTGAGTTGGGTCAGTGCAAGATGAAGTTCATTGTCAACGCTGGGAAGCGTTAGACAGTCATCAAGAAGATCATCAATATCGTCGGTTCTATGCCTTGGATAATGAATAATCAGGTCTCCGCTGATTCGGTTGATCCTAAAGTCTTTGAGCCAATGGCATCGGGTAAGTGTAATAATGCAATGGTGCCTAAGAACGTCCGATTCGATCAGCTGATCGCAGTAAATCCTTACTCTTCCTGGCAGGCTGCTGCGAACTTGGTAATGAGACTGATTCACCGTAGGCCTTGTGGTCGAAGAATGCTATGAACCCAGGAAGAACGTGCCTGCTCCTATCACAGTATAGAGTGTTAGAAGTAAAGACCCCTCGTACCAGCTGAGCTTTCGGTTTTCGATAATCCAGTGAACCGCTAAAACCGTTGCACCAAGGCAGAAGAGGGATGTCCCGGGAATGCCGAGGTGCAGATACCTACCCATCGGTGCTCCGCAGATCACAAGAAGTGGCATCACGAACAAAAGAAGTTGGACGCTCGACTCAACAGTGCTTGCCATTGCGAGGTCCATCCGATTGGAATTGGCAGCTTTGATGGATATCAATGCTTCTGAGAAGCATCCAAACAGGGGCAGGAGGAAAATGCCTACAAACAATGGATTGAGATGCGCTCCATCTACGATTAGCTGGAGTGATTCCACGAGATGATCTGAAATGCCTACCAGGATCGCGCTGACAATCAGTAACATTATAATGATGGAGGCGAGGGGCTTTTTCTCGCCTGCTGCAGGGAGCACCTCTTCTGATTTGGCGCGCATGTATAGATTTCGTGCTGTTCCCGTCTGGTAGAGGAATGAAAGCAAATAAAATATGATAACGATGACTGATACGATCAGGGAGTATGAGGCGAATGAGTCGAATTGATTGGCCCCATCGCTCAGGCCAGCCTTGTTGTTCAGTATAAAGATTGTTGGTATCGCTAGGAACATCGTGCTTGCGAGCAGCTGTTGGTCTTGAAGCCCTGTGCTGTATGGGTGAATTTCTATCGTTGGCTGCTTTCTTGCCCCCACGCAGGTGCTGATTCCCAGTACCAAGAGGCAATTGGTGATCACCGCTCCTGCTATAGACACGACAACCAAGTGGTACAGGCCACTGGCAAGGGCTGTGAAGGAGACAACCAGTTCAACCAGATTTCCGAGGGCGACGCTCACCAGGCCCCCAATCCGATCGCCCAGCCTGTCGGCTAGCTCCTCAACCATCTCCGCGATCATGCGCGAGAGTGGAATGAGCCCCAGACCGCAGACAATGAACCAGCCAATCAGTTGCCCGATTGGCATGTCTTTGTCAAGATGGGCAAAAAGGGCAGCGATTGTAAAAAGAAGAAGTAAACTCCATCGGCTTGCAACTAAGTCGCGACCGAGGCCAACGCAAGCTCTAAGCATGACGGACGATGCTTTTGGGACATTCTTTTTGAAGAATGGGGGGCTAGCCATGGGATGTCAGCCCCCTGTTCATTGACCGAGATAGGCGGCTCGTAGTTGTTCATCGCCAAGCAGATCCTTGGCTGATCCTTCGAGTTGAAGTCGGCCGGCCTCAAGCACATAACCGCGATCGGCGATCTCAAGGGCGGCCTGGGCGTTCTGCTCCACCAGCAGGATCGTTTGCCCTTGCTTGTGCAGAGCCTCCAGCACTCCCATCACTTCGGCGACCAGTTTCGGCGCGAGCCCCAGGCTGGGCTCATCCAGCATCAGCAGTTCGGGGCGGCCCATCAGGGCGCGGGCGATCGCCACCATCTGCTGTTCTCCGCCGGAGAGGGAGCCAGCCTGCTGGCGTCGGCGTTCCGCCAGGCGGGGGAACAGGGCATAACAGCGATCCAGATCGCTGCTGATGCCGAGGCGGTCGCGGCGGAGGTAAGCGCCCAGCTCCAGATTGAAGGCCACGGTTTGGCGGTTGAGCAGCCGCCGGCCCTCTGGGCAGTGGCCGATCCCAAGCCTGAGGGTGCGGTGGGCTGGCACCTTGGCTAGATCGCCGCCGCGCCAGCGAATCTCGCCGCCCGTGGCGGGTACGAGCCGCGAGATGGCTCGCAGGGTTGTGCTTTTGCCGGCTCCGTTGGAGCCCAGTAGGCAGACGAACTCCCCGCGGTTCACCCGGAGCGACACGCCTGCCAAGGCCTGCACGCTGCCGTAGTGCACCTGCAGCTGATCCAGTTCCAGCAGCGCGATGGTGTTCACCTGGCACCTCCCAGGTAGGCCTCGATCACCCTGGGGTTTGTGCGGATCTGTTCAGGGCTGCCCAGGGCGATCAGCCGGCCGAAATCCAGCACCGCCATGCGATGGCAGAGCTGCATCAGGAGCGGCACGTGATGCTCAATCACGATCAAGGTGAGTTGATGGCGCTGCCGCATCTCTGCCAGTAAGTCGCAGAGCTGGTCTTTCTCGCTGGGATTCATGCCGGCGGCAGGTTCATCCAGCAGCAGCAGGGTTGGCTTGGTGGCTAAGGCCCTGGCGATCTCCAGGCGCCGGCGGTTGCCGTAGGCGAGTTCATCGGCGCGGCGATCGGCCAGGTGAGCCAAGTCCAACTCCTCCAGCAGGGCGAGGGCTTGCGGTTCGAGCTGGGCTCCGGCTTGGTGGTGGAGGGCGACCAGCACGTTTTCCAGCACTGTGAGCTCACCGAACAAGCGCAGGTTTTGAAAGGTGCGGGCAATGCCCAGGCGGTTCAGCGCATCGGGGCTGAGGCCATGGCAGCGTTTGCCGCGCCAGCGGATCATTCCGCTGGTGGGTGGTGTGACGCCCGAGAGCAGATTGAACAACGTGGTTTTGCCGGCGCCGTTCGGCCCGATCAGGCCGAAGATCTCTCCCTCCTGCACGCTGAAGCTCACATCGCTGAGGGCCTGCAACCCGCCAAAGCGGCGGCTGACGCCATGCAGTTCGAGCGACGCTGCCTGCTCGCTCATGGCTTCAGCCTCCGCAGTTTCCATCGGCCCAGCTTCTCCAGCAGAGCTGGCGTAATCAGTCCCTGGGGGAAGAACACGGGCCCCAGCAGAATCACCAGGCCGAACAGCACCAGGCGAAGATCACCCACGGGGCGGAGCAGTTCCGGTAGAGCGGTGAGCAGGAGGCCGCCGATCACGGGGCCGAGCCAGCTGCGCGAACCTCCAAGGATCACGAAGGCCAGCGTGGTGATCGCGACATCGAAACTGCCCTGCCTGGCGTTCCAGGTATTGAGGTAGTGCGCAGCGATCACGCCCGTCACGCCCGCAAGAACAGCACTGGCCACAAACGCGCTCAGCTTCACGCGGGTGGTGTTGATCCCCATGCAACGGGTGGCCAATTCGTCGTCGCGGATGGCGGCCATGGCTCGTCCCAACCGACTGGTTTCCAGCCGCTGAAAGGCCCAGCCGCAGAGGGCAAGTAGCCCACCGCTGAGTGTGATGTAGCCGAGGGGATGGTGAAACGGCTGTGGGATGCCGAAGATGCCGGTGGCGCCACCGGTGAAGGGGAGATTGAGGATCGCAACCCGCACGATCTCCACGAGGGCGATCGTGGCGATCGCCAGATAGATCCCTCGCAAGCGCAGCACCGGGAGCCCCACCAGCGTCGCCAACGCTGCCGTGAGCGCCCCGGCTACCACCATTTCCCAGAGCACGGCGCCGAGGCTGATGGTTCCCTGGTGGTCTGCGTGGGTGGCCATCAGGGCCGCCAGCGTGCCGCCCACCGCATAGAAGGCCGGTGTGGCCAGTGAGAGCTGGCCTGCAGCCATGGGCAGATACACCGAGAGGCCCAGCAGCGCGCCGAGGATCATCTGCACCAACAGGCCGTTGTCGGGCATCGCTCAGACTTTCTCCTGCAGGCGACGCCCCAGCAGGCCACTGGGGCGCAGCACCAGAACAGCGAACAGCACGGCGAAGGCCAGTGCATCGCGCCAACCGGAGGCTGCAGAGGGAATCAGAGCCTCGGCGAGGCCCATCAGCAAGCCGCCGGCGATGGCACCAGGCACGCTGCCCAAGCCCCCCAGCACCAGCACCGCCAGGCCCTTGAGGCCGAAGCTGATGCCGAAGTAGGGGCCGGCCAGGCTCACGCTGAGCCCGATCAGGCCCCCGCCCAGCCCGGCCAGCATGCCGCTGAGCAGAAAGGCGAGCCGAACGATGGCTCCGCTGTGGATGCCCATCAACCTTGCGGCAGTGGGATCTTCGGCCACCGCTCGCATGGCCTGGCCTGTGCGGCTTCGCTCCAGCCACACCGTGAGCGCCGCCACGGCCCCTGCCGAGATCAACAGCAGCACCACTTGCACCGTGCGGATCCTGGCGCCGCCGATCAACAGTGCTTCCGGTAAGCCTTCCAGTGCCGCTGCTCCAGCGGGGAACGCATAACCCTCGGCACCCATCAGGATCTGCAGAAGATTCACCAGCACCACGCCAGCTCCCAAGCTGGTGATCAGCGACAGCAGGGGGTCGGCACCGCGGCGGCGCAGCGGCGCAAAGGCCACCCGTTCCACCAGCAGGGCAACCACACCAGCTCCGATCGCCGCCAGCAGCAGCGCCATCCAGAACGGCAAGGCCACGGGCAGATGCCAGCCCGGTAGGGCGCCGTTCACCCCAATCCGCCCGCCCATCAGCAGGAAGGTGAGGTAACCACCAAGGCTGAACAGGGCGCCCTGGGCGAAGTTGATCACCCCCAGCACCGAAAAGATCAGGGTGTAGCCCAGGGCAACGAGCGCGTACACACCGCCACTGGCGGCGCCGTTCAGCAGGATCTGCAGCAGGGCGGCGCTCATGGTGTGGGCCCTCCGGCATCCGAGTCCACATCGAAGCTGCGCACCAAGCGGAAGCTGCCATGGCGTCCGTTGGCCTCCATCGTGACCTCAGCCACATAAAAACGCCCCTGCACCACTTCCCCATCGGCGCGGAAGTGAATGGGGCCCAAGGGCGTGTCGTAGTGCCCTGCGAGCACTTCCTGCATCAGTCGGCGCCGGGCCTCACCCAGGGTCACACCGTCCATCTCACCGCGCTTTTGCAGTCGCTGCAGCGCCTCGAACAGCACCTGGTAAGCGGTCCAGGCCTGGGCCGTGATCTGGCCGGGGGTTCGGTTGCCATTGGCGTCTTGGAACAGGCGCCGGAAGGTTTGATTGATGGGGGTGTTGAGGTCGGGGCTGTAGGCCTGTGCGATCAACACGCCATCGCACCAGCGCTGGCAGATCGGGTAGATGTTGGGCGTGTTGAGACCGTTGCCCACCACAATCTGGCCGCGGTAGCCCAGCTCCCTCAGTTGCCGGATCAAATTGCCGCCATCCACAGCTTGAGCTGAAATCACCACCAGCTGCGGCTTCTGTTGCAGGGCGGCTGTGATCGGGTTCTGGAAGTCGTTGTCGGCCAGCTGGGTGCGCTGCACGCTCACCGGCGTCAGGCCCCTTTCGGCCAAAGCCTTCTGGAAAATCGCCGTTTCGGCGGTGCTGTAGGCGTCGTCTTGGGCAAAGAACACCGCAACGCGGCTGATCTGGGGATCCCGCTCCAGCGCTTCATCGAGGGAGAGCGGCGCGATCACGGAGCTCTGGGCTGACACCCGGCTGATGAAGGAGCCGATCTGCGGAATGCCCTGGGCGGTGTTGGAGGGGGCCACGACAGGCACCCCTTGGCGCTGGGCGATCGGATCGGCCGCGAAGGCTTGCTGGGAAAGGGTGGGGCCGATCAGGGCGATCACACCCCTACCGATCAACAGGTTGAACGCAGCAATGGCGCTGGGTTCATCGGAAGCTCCGTCCTCGAGCTCTAGCCGCACCGGTCGTGGGTGGGGAGTGCTGGCAAACCAGCGTTGGGCCAGCTCCAGGCCTACCCGCTGGTCCTGGCCGTAGAGGTTGGCGTTGCCGGTGAGGGCGATGGCCGCCCCAAGGGTGACGGCGGCTGGAAGCGGTTTGCCAGCTGGATCGCTGTTGCGACCCAGCACAGCCAAACCTGTGATGGCAACAGCAACGGCTCCAGCCAGGCGAACACTGCCGCGGCGCCTGGCGGAGAGAAGATCGCTGGATCCGGTGTTCAGGCCACCGCTGCGAAGCATTCGCGGAAGGCGGCGATGGTGGCGTCGATGTCCTCATCGCTGTGGGCCAGCGAGGTGAAGCCAGCCTCAAAGGCGCTGGGGGCCAGATAGATGCCGCGCTCAAGCATGGCGCGGTGCAGCTTGCCGAAGCGCACGGTGTCGGCGGCCTTGGCCTCCTCGAAGTTGCGCACCGGGCCTTCGCAGAGGAAGAAGCCGAACATGGCGCTGATTGAACCGCCGGTGATCGGCAGGCCGGCGCTGCGAGCAGCATCCATGATGCCGTCGATCAGGCGCTTGGTGATCGCCTCGAGCCGCTCGTAGCTGCCGGGCTGCTTGAGCAGCTCCAGAGTTTTGATGCCGGCGGTCATCGCCAGGGGGTTACCGCTCAGGGTGCCGGCCTGATACATCG
>VGPP01000067.1 GCA_016882585.1 Cyanobacteria bacterium M_surface_7_m2_037 | reverse complement strand
CAGCTGGTGGTGCCGGAGGGGGAGCTGCTGGAGCCGCTGCTGCGCCAGGCCCTCGCTGTGGTGATCGACACGGGCCACTGGGAGCAGCTGCGCCGCAGCCTGCCTGCGGCCGCGGCGAGTTTGCTGCAGTTGCATGAACGCCTCAGCCGGCGGCTGTTGGCCCGGCCCTGCGGGCCCCATCAGCAGGTGGCGATTGCCCCGGAGGAGGAGGCGCCGCTGCGGCAGTTGCTCGCTGTGCTCGGCCCGCTGCCCGAACCCTGGCCCCGCTGGCTCGAGTGCGCCGGCGAGGGTTGGACCAGCTGGGCCCAGGTGAATCCCACCGTGCTGCAGTGGCAGTGGCACCGCCAGCCGCTCCAGCCCCTGGCTGAACTGCCGGGTTTGCTGCAGGAGCGCGGCGTGGTGCTGGTGGGGCCTTGGCCCGAGGCGCAAGGCCCGGTGCTGGGCTTCTCTCCCCAGGTGCAGCTGAGCCTGGCGGATCCGCCCTTGCTGGATCCGTTGCCCCTGTTCGCGCCGCAAGGCCAGCCCCTGCCGAATGCCCCCCACTACGACACCCACCTGCTCGATCAGTGCCGCCGGCTGGTGCTCGGTCAGAGCGGCCTCACGGTGGTGCTGGTGGATGACGAGGGCCTGCGCCTGCAGCTCACCAGTGCCCTGGCGGCGGAATTTGGTTCCCGGGTGGGGCATCAGCTCACCGCGCCAGAGAGCAATGGCGTGATCTGCTGCAGTTGGCCTTGGTGGCTGGAGCACCAGGCGCGCTTGCCGCTGCCGGCTCAGTTGGTGGCCGCCACCTTGCCGATTGCCAGCCTTGAGGATCCGCTCACCGCTGCCCGTGTGGCGGCGCTGCGCCTGCGGGGGCGCGACTGGTTCCGGGAGTTGCTGCTGCCGGAAGCTCTGCAGCGCCTGCAGTTGGCGGTGGCTGGTGTGCGCCGCAACAGCGGCCGTTTGGCGGTGCTGGATGGGCGCATGCGCCGCCGGGGCTGGGGGCGCACGGTGTTGCAGGCGCTGGAGCCCTGGGTGGCCCTCACCCGGTTACGGCCCGATTGAGCCCCTTAGCCTGGGGCGCTGTTGCGAACCGGCTCGATGGGAGAGGCCAAGCGCCGCGCCGACCAGGGATTGCCCCCGCGTCCCAAACCGGCCAAAGCCAAGCCTGCCGATACCTCACCGCGCCTGGCCCCCTGGCTGCCGCTCACCCAGCGCCAGGGTGAGCAATTTGTGCAGATCACCACGCGCGGTGCCTGGGTGGGGATCGGCGCCCTGGTGCTGTTCTGGGTGATTGTTCGCTTTATTGGCCCGGCAGCGGGCTGGTGGACCCTCGCGGACGGCTGATCCCGGCGTGGCTTTTCAGGTGGGCAAACGGTGACGTACCCACGGGCCTGAGTATTCCTACCCACGCAAACCTGAAGAAAAGCTTAGGATCGGTGCATTCAATGCTCTGCGCTCATGTTCGCGCGTCTGGCTGAGCACTACCGATCGGTTGTTGAAGACCTGGTGATGAGCCTTCGCGCTCTCGCCGATGGTCTGCAGCAACAGGGATTTGCTGCCACTTGCTATGTGTGCGGCGACGACCGTGATGGGCACGGTGCCTCGTTTGTGGCCGATCTTGGCGATGGCCACATGGTGCGTTTTCTCGTGTCGGATTACGGGATCAGCTGGGTGGAATCCCGCAACGGCCACGAGCTGGTGAAGTTTGAAGGGGCCGAGGCCATCCAGGAGCTTGAGCGCGTTGCCGCTGCCCTTCATAGCCAGACAGCCCCCGTTGCCTCAGCGGTGGGCGCCTGAAGCGCCTCGCAGTTGTTGCAGGCAAGTCTGAGGTGAAGCCCCCGCCGCAACGCGGGGGCTTTTTGTTGCGCTGGCGTCAGCTGGCGGCCGGCACTGCCTCTTCGCTGGTGGCGGCGGTGGCGCTACCGCTGGCGGCCAGGCGCGCAGCGGCGGCTGCCACCGGCTTGAGCGAGTCGCTGGTTTCGCTCAGCTTTTCGCGCACCTGGCGCTCAATCTTCTCCTTGGGCTCGGGGTTCTGCTCCAGCCAGGTGATCGTGTTGTCGCGGCCCTGGCCGATGTTGTCGCCCTCGTAGCTGTACCAGGCGCCCTTACGCACCACCACGCCGTTCTCCTCCGCCAGATCGAGCAGGCAGCCCACGGTGCTGATGCCGCGGCCGAACAGGATGTCGAACTCGGCGATGCGGAAGGGGGGTGCCACCTTGTTTTTGGCCACCTTCACCTTGGCGCGGATGCCGTATTCCTCGGTGCCGCGCTTGAGGGTCTGGATGCGGCGGATGTCGAGGCGCACCGAGGCGTAGAACTTCAGGGCATTACCGCCGGTGGTGGTTTCGGGGTTGCCGTAGGTCACGCCGATCTTCTGGCGCAGCTGGTTGAGGAAGATCACGGTGCAACCGGATTTGCCGATGTTGCCGGTGATCTTGCGCATTGCCTGGCTCATCAGGCGGGCCTGGCTGCCCACGGCCAGATCGCCCATCTCGCCTTCGATTTCAGCGCGGGGGGTGAGGGCGGCCACCGAGTCGACCACCACGATGTCCACAGCGGCGGAGCGCACCAGCTGATCCACGATCTCCAGCGCCATTTCGCCGGTGTCGGGCTGGGACACCAGCAGATTTTCGATATCAACGCCCAGGGCAGCGGCATACACCGGATCGAGGGCGTGCTCCGCATCCACGAAGGCGGCCACGCCGCCACGCCGCTGCACCTCGGCAATGGCGTGCAGGGTGAGGGTGGTTTTACCGGAGCTCTCCGGGCCGTAGATCTCCACCACGCGGCCCTTGGGATAGCCGCCACCCAGGGCGAGGTCGAGGGTGAGGGCGCCGGTGGGGCTGGTTTCGATCCGCATGCGGGAGGCATCCCCCAGGCGCATGATCGAACCCTTGCCGAAGTTGCGCTCGATCTGGTTGAGCACCAGGCCCAGGGCCTTGTCGCGCTCGGGATTGGTGTTGGAAGCGCCGGCGGCGGAGCTGCTGGTTTTGGTGTCGGCTGGCATGTCTGCGATTCAGCGATGGGGGCAGGCCGCGGTGCAGGGAGCCGGCGGAACCGGGCTCATCCTGGGCGACCTCATCAAGAGAAGTGCCACCGCAGGCGCCAGATGTTTCACCGCTGCCGGCTTCACCTGGCTGTAGTACAGGCGTACGCTAGCGGATCAGGGCCAGCTCGCCAGGGGCGCGGCGAACTGCTCCGGCTGCAGCGGGCTGATGCCGGGCGGCAGCTGCTCGAGGTCGCCCGGTGCCAGGTAGCCCCAGGCCACGAGAAAGCAGCGCACGGCATCGAGCCCCGGCGTGGCGCGCACGCTCTCCAGGGTGGGGCGGCGATCCTCCACAAACCAGATCGGCCGCGGCTGCTCTTGGCTGAGCTGCAGCAGCACTTCGGGTTTGCTGCCCTGCTCGTGGCCATCCACCGCTTGCGGCTGCAGCCCGTAGGCCTCCAGCAGTTGCCGCGCGAAGGCGCCGCCCTTGGTGGTGAGCACCCGCCAGGGGCTGCCTTCGGCCTCGAGAGCCTCCAGCCGTTGAATCACGCCGGGGTAGGGATGGTGGAGTGCCAGCCACGCCTCGGGATCGGCCTGGATCGCCTCGGCCCGCAGCTGTTCAAGCGCCTGCTGCAGGGCCTGCGGCTCCAGTTGCCAGCGCTGCAGGGCGGCTTGCAGGTGGGCGTTGTAATCGGCCAGGTAGCCCGCCAGGTTGAGTTCGGCCCTGGAGAGCTCCAGGGCGGCGAGCACCATCTCCCAGCCCTTGTGGATCAGCGGCCGCAGTTGGCTGAATCCCGCGGGTGCCTGCTCGGGGAGTTCGCGCTCCGGGCGCAGGGCCAGCGCTGCTCGCCGGGCGCTCCACCAATACTCGGCCATGCCGTCCACCAGCACGCCATCGAAATCGAACACCAGCAGCGGCGCTTCAGCCATGGCTGGGAGGGTTTCAAAACTGGGCCGCTAGGATTCGAACCTAGGAATGGCGGGACCAAAACCCGCTGCCTTACCACTTGGCGACGGCCCAACGAGTCGCTCAGATCAGTCGCCGGGGCGCTGCTGTGCGAGCACTCAGATAGTTACCCACAGCGGGTCGACCTTCGTCAATCTCGGCCGCCAATCTCAGCCTGCCGAACGCCCTGGTGCCCTCAGCGCGGAAAGATGCGCAGCCGCTGTTGGCGGCCGCTGCCGAACTCCGCCGAGGCCAGTTGATAGTGCGCCGCCAGCTCCGCCTGGAGGCGCCGCACCCGCTCGCTGCGGGGCAGCAACTCCACCGGTTGCCCCTTGGCCAGCACCAGCTGCTCCACCGCCAAGCGGCACTCCTCCAGGGCTGCCAGATCATCGTCGGGGCCGCTGCGTGCGGGCTCGGCCTCGGGGGCTTCGGCCGGTTCACGCCGCTGCAGCAGTCGCTCCAGGCCCCGCTGCACCTGGGGCAGGGTGTCGGCCTTGATCACCAGGATCGGCACACCCGCCTGCTGGGCCCGGCGCCGCAGTTCGGGGTGCTGCCCCAGCTGTTGACGCAGGGCCAGCACCACATCGGCCTCCTCCACCGATTCCACGCATTGCACCGGCAGCCGTCGGCTGCGGATCGCCTGCTCCAGCAGCAGAGTGCTCACGCCAACGCCGAACAGCAGCAGGGGGCTCTGGGCGTTGTCGCTGTCGCCTGCGTCGTCGTTGCTGATGGCGGGTTGGGCCGGCGCCACCGGATCCGGCAGGGGCACGGGCGCCAGGTTGGGGTGGCGGCGTTGGTGCAAGGAGCGCTCGCCCGCGGCCCCTGCCGCAGGCGGTGCCGGGCGGCTGAGCGCCAAGGGCGGGCTCGGCTCCTGCAGGTGCAGGCGGCCATCGCCATCGAGCTCGCGCACCTGCGGCCGCGGCAGTTGGCCGCGCAGCAGCAGATCCACGGTGCGGGCCACATCGCGGTGCACCAGCCAGCGGTGGCGGCTGTGCATCTCCACCGCCAGCGGGAAGGTGGGCTCGGCGGCCCGCTCCAGCACGGTTTTCTGGCTGCGCCGCCGCCGCGCCTCCTCATCGCCGAGGGTCACCGATTCGATGCCCCCCACCAGGTCGCTGAGGGTGGGGTTCTTCACCAGATTGGCCAGCTCGTTGCCGTGGGCTGTGGCCACGAGCATCACGCCGCGCTCGGCAATGGTGCGGGCTGCCTGGGCCTCCAGTTCGGTGCCGATTTCATCGATCACGATGACCTCGGGCATGTGGTTTTCCACCGCCTCGATCATCACCTGGTGCTGCAGCTCCGGCCGGGCCACCTGCATGCGCCGGGCGCGGCCGATGGCGGGGTGGGGGATGTCGCCATCGCCGGCGATCTCGTTGCTGGTGTCGATCACCACCACCCGCTTGCCCAGCTCATCGGCCAGCACCCGTGCGATCTCGCGCAGCGCTGTGGTTTTGCCCACACCCGGACGGCCCATCAGCAGCAGCGACTGCCCGGAATCCATCAGATCCCGCACCATCGCCACGGTGCCGAATACGGCCCGGCCCACTCGGCAGGTGAGCCCCACGATCGTGCCGGTGCGGTTGCGGATGGCGCTGATGCGGTGCAGGGTGCGCTCGATGCCGGCGCGGTTGTCGCCGCCGAAGGCCCCCAGCTGCTCCACCACGGCGGCCAGGTCGGCCCGTTCCACCACCGCCTCGCCGAGGCTCACGGCCCGCCCGGGGTAGCGGGCCTCCGGCACGCGGCCCAGATCGAGCACCACTTCCAACAGCTGCTCGCGCGCCTCCGGTGGTGCCAGGGCCTGCCGCACGGCATCGGGCAACACCTCCAGCAGGCGATCGAGATCGTCGGTGATGCGCTGGGGGTTGATCGGAGCGGAAACCATCACAGGGGGCGGAACCGGCGGACGCGCCGGCATTCCTGAACTGGCGTTCTAGCCATCAGCGGCGCTGCCAGGGCGCCAGGAGGGTCTGGGCCAGGGTCAGGGCCTGCTCCAACAGCTCCGGGCACTCCCGCAGCGGGCCGCCACGCGCTTCGGCCTCCTGCAGCAACGGTTGCAGCAGGCTGCGGGCCATGCCACCGAAGGCCACGCCGGCGGCACCGCTGTTGGGGGGGAGCAGAGCGGCGGTGCTGGCGTTGGTGCCGCCAGCCAGCTGCAGGGGGCCGGGCGGGGCCCAGGGGCGGATCGCTTCCAGCAGCTTCACGGCGGAGCGGGCCGTGCCGGCGCCCACATCGCCGCTCATCGGCCGGCCATCGAGTTGCCAGAGCGGTTGGAGCTGGGCCTGGCGCACCAGGGCGAAGCGCTGCCACAGTTCGGCGGCTAGTTCGCGGGCACTGAGGGGGGTGTCGGGCGGAGCTGCCCCTGCATCGCTTTTGGCGCTGGCCCCGCGCTCCAGGCCGCAGCTCACGGCCAGGCGCTGGAGCGGCACCCCGCTGGCCTGCACCTGCTGCAGCCGCTGGGCGAAGGCCTCCTGGCGGCCGGCCTGGGTGTGCAGCTCCACGGCATCCGGCTGCACCGCCGCCAGCAGTTGCGGCACCACCTCCGGGCTGAGCAGCACCTGCTGCTCCTCGATCAGCCCCAGGGGGCAGGCGGGCAGGCAGCGCCCGCAGCCATAGCAGCGCTCCGCCAACACACCGCCGCTGGGGCCAATCGCCAGGGCTGGGCAAACCCGTTGGCAGGGCCTGGGGCAATCGCTGGGGCAGCGCGTGGGATCAAAGCTGGCCTTGCGGAAGTGGGGATCGGCGCCGTCGCTGAGGCTGAGCATCAGCCAGGGCTGGCTGGCGCCCCGTTCCACCGCCCAGCCCATGCCGCGCCGGGCGGCGGCGGCCACGGCGGCATCGGCGGCCACATCGATGCAGTGCACGCCGGCCAGGCTGTACACGGCGCAGAGATCTTCAATCGCGGCTAGGTCTTGATTGCCCGCGCCGCAGATCAGCTTCACGAAGCGGCCGGCCGCCAGAGCGGCTTCTGGAGCCGCCGCAGCGCTCAAGCGGCCTGGGCGAGCACCGAGGCCAGGGGCTGCCAGCGCAGGGCGCGGGCGCCGCCCAGTTCCACCACGATCTTCAGGCGGGGTTCACGGCGGGTGAGCTCCAGCAGGGCCGACAGTTCGGCCTGGGAGAGCACCTGGCCTTCCAACAGCCACAGCAGCACCGGTGCGTTGCCATCAAACAGATGGCCGAGCTGCGGGGCGGCCATCTGCACCTCGCCCACGGCTGCGCCGCGGCCGACGCTCTGGTGACCGAGATGGGGCGGACGCACGCCGTGTTGCTGCAGCAGGAAGGCCTCTGGATCGCCGAGGCCGCGGGCTGAAGTGATCTGGGCCCGGTAGCCGGCGGCCCGCATGCGGCGCAGCAGGCGCGTTTCGGCGCCACCCTCTAATGGGGCGTAGAGGGCGAGGGCGCCGGCCCGCTCCAGCTCCTGGCGGAATCCGCGGCCGGTGAGCAGCAGGGGCATGGGCTGGGCGGGATGCTGGGGCGAGTCTGGCAGGACACCGCCACAGGATGGGTGACCGGCTGTGAGATACCATGTTCGCTTGTGCAATTGCAACTGTGCCCGTCCGCTAGCCGGGCCTCCAGCGCACTGCACAAAGGTCGCCAGTGGTGGCGGCCTTCCCGGGCCTGTGTGGCTCAACTGAGTCACCGGGAAACTGCTGAATCTGATGCGTGGATCCCGCAAGGGTCTCCCGCCCATCCCAGCAAGTCCCAGCCCCCGCTGTTTCGACGCTGCTAGCCCAACCGAATCTGCGCTGCTGCTCCGGATCGCTCCGGCAGCCGCCCTACTGATCCGGCCAACTGCGCAACCCGATTCAGCCACGCCACTCCAGAGGAGTGGTGGTCCTGCTGGCGTTTCTCCCTACTTATGTCCATCGGCATTCTTGGGAAGAAACTGGGCATGTCCCAGTTCTTCGACGACGAAGGCAGATCCATCCCGGTCACCGTGATCGAGGCGGGTCCCTGCCGCATCACCCAACTCAAAACCGACAGCACCGACGGCTACACCGCCGTCCAGCTGGGCTTCGGTGACATCCGCGAGAAGCTCGTCAACAAGCCGGCCAAGGGTCACCTGGCCAAGTCCGGCAGCGAGCCTCTGCGCCACCTGAAGGAGTACCGCGTCGATTCCGTCGACGGTCTGGAGCTCGGTAGCGCAATCACCGTGGCCGCCTTTGAGGCGGGCCAGAAGGTCGATGTGAGCGGCGACACCATCGGTCGTGGTTTCGCTGGTTATCAGAAGCGCCACGGCTTCAGCCGCGGCCCCATGACCCACGGTTCGAAGAACCACCGCGAACCGGGTTCCACCGGCGCCGGCACCACGCCCGGCCGTGTGTACCCCGGCAAGCGCATGGCTGGTCGCTATGGCGGCAAGCAAATCACCACCCGCGGTCTCGTGATCCTGAAAGTGGATGCCGAGCGCAATCTGCTGGTGGTGAAAGGCTCGGTGCCCGGTAAGCCCGGCGCCCTGCTGAACATCCTCCCCGCCAAGCGGGTGGGCGCTAAAGCCGCGAACTGAGGAGGACAGAGATGGCTAACTGTGTTGTTCGCGATTGGCAGGGCAAGGAGGCCGGCAAGGCCACCCTTGAGCTGAAAGTCGCCAAGGAAACCTCGGCTAACGACCTGGTGCACCGCGCTGTGGTGCGTCAGCTGGCCCACGCCCGTCAGGGCACCGCCAGCACCCTCACCCGCGCCGAAGTGGCCGGTGGTGGTCGCAAGCCCTACAAGCAGAAGGGCACCGGTCGCGCCCGTCAGGGTTCGATCCGCACCCCTCTGCGCCCCGGTGGTGGCGTGGTGTTCGGGCCCAAGCCCCGCACCTACAACCTGGCGATGAACCGCAAGGAGCGTCGCCTCGCGCTGCGCACCGCGCTGATGAGCCGCGCTGCCGACATCACCGTGGTGAAGGGATTCGCCGCTGGTCTGGACACCCCCAAGACCAAGGAAATCACCGCGGCCCTGGGTCGCTTCGGCATCGCCGATGGCGCCAAGGTGCTGGTGGTGCTGGATGCCCCCAGCGAGGTGGTGCGCCGCTCGGTGCGCAACCTTGAAAAGGTGAAGCTGATCGCCGCTGATCAGCTCAACGTGTTCGATCTGCTCCACGCCAACCATCTGGTGGTGAGCGAGGAAGCGCTCGCGAAGATTCAGGAGGTCTACGGCG
>VGPP01000066.1 GCA_016882585.1 Cyanobacteria bacterium M_surface_7_m2_037 | reverse complement strand
CAGGGGTGAGGAGATCAGCGATGAACCTCGCAGGGATCACCGCTGAAGAGCTGTCGCTCAGCCTTCCTCGTCGTCGTAGCCGCCGCGCTGGTCATTGGCGCCATGGCGACCTTCATTGATGGCATCGGCGAGGCGGCCGAGCACCAGTTGCACCGAACGCACAGCGTCGTCGTTGCAGGGGATGGGCACGTCGCAGAGGTCGGGATCGCAGTTGGTGTCGAGCATCGACACCAGGGGGATATCGAGCTTGCGGGCCTCGAGCACAGCGTTGGTTTCGCGGCGCTGGTCCACCAGCACCACCACGTCGGGCAGACGGCGCATGTTCTTCAGGCCGCCCAGGTACTTCTGCAAACGCTCGAGCTCACGGCGCAGCACAGCCGCTTCCTTCTTGGGACGCATGGCGATGGCGCCGGAGGCCTCCATGCGCTCCAGGTCCTTGAGGCGGTCGATGCGGGCGCGCATCGTGGTCCAGTTGGTGAGCATGCCGCCCAGCCAGCGCTGGTTCACGTAGGCAGCACCGCAACGGGTGGCTTCGAGGGCGATCACCTCGGAGGCCTGCTTCTTGGTGCCCACAAACAGGAAGCGCTTACCGCTGCGAGCGGCACTACGCACCCACTTGTAGGCGTTGTTCATGCAGACGGCGGTCTGCACGAGATCGATGATGTGAACACCGTTGCGCGCGCAGTAGATGTAGCGCGACATCTTGGGGTTCCAACGGCGGGTTTGGTGCCCGAAGTGGGCACCCGCCTCCATCATTTCGGCGAGAGTGACAACAGCCATGAGTTGAGGGTTTCGGGTTCGCCTCCACCTGCCAGGGACTCCGCGAACGGGTCACCCGAAACATGCAGGTGTGCGGTGTGAATGAACCCAGTGACCTTACCAAATGGCAGTGCAGCACTCCCCTTAGGCGAGGCCCTCGGTCCGCGCCTCGCGGTAGAGGGCCCGCACACCGATGCGGTTGAGCGGCAGCCGCAGCAGCTCCATCGCCAGCCCCGGTTTGCCGCTGCGGATCAGCCAGGCCAGCAGCGGCCTCAAACTGCGCTCGTTGAGCAGGCCCCCCAGGGTGAGCAGCTCCCAGAGCAGCCTGTGCAGCACAGTGAACTGAATGATGAAGCGCACCCGGCGGGTGGGGTGCTTCCGGTAGAACACCAGGCCCATTTTCGCGCGCTCGCCCTCCACGGCGATCAGGCGGGGCACCTGCTCCAGGCTCAGGGGCGGATGCCAGTGGTAGCCCACGGCTTCGGGGCAACGCACCAGCTCCACCCCCATGCGCCGCAGCCGCTCACCCAGCTCCAGGTCTTCCCAGCCGTAGAGGCGGAAGCGGGTATCGAACAAGCCGCTGCGCTCCAGCACCTCACGATCGATGGCCACATTGCCGGTGGCGAAATAGGCCCACGACAGATCACGGAGCTTGTGGGGCTCACTGGTGGGATTCTCGAAATTGGCGGTGTTGATCACCGCGCCGTAGGTGAAGCAGAGCCGATCGCCGCGCTGCTGCCAGCTCTGCTCCAGGCGGCGGGCGTGGCTGATCAGAAAGGTCTCGGTGACCACCAGGTCACTGTCGATGAACACGATCACATCGCCGCGGGCGTGATCCACGCCCCGGTTACGACCTTCCGCCGGGCCGCCATGGTCTTGCTGCACCAGGCGCACATGCGGAAAGGCGTGGCCGTTGCGCAGCAGCCAGTTCACCGTGTCGTCGGTGGAACCATCGTCGACCACCACCACCTCATAGGCGCTGATCGGGGCTTCCAGCCGCTGCTGCTCCAGCGCCCGCAGACACTTCTCCAGGATCGGCAGCCGGTTGTAGGTGGGGATGACGACGCTGAGGAACATGGCGCGGCGGAGGGGTCAGGCCAGATGGGGGCTGGAGCAGTGACAAAAAAGGGGACCCCGCAGGATCCCCAGCTGATGCTTTCGTGTGAAGCGATCAGTCGGCAGCGCCACCGTTGTTGGCTGTTCCGGTTACGCCGTTGCCAGCACCTTCACCGCGGCCATCGTTGCGGAGCTTGCGCTTTTTGAATTTGCGGGCGTAGGCGCGGTTGCGCTCCTGCTTTTCTTTCTTGAGGTTGCGGCGTTTGGCCATCGAGACGGCTGGAACTTTGGAGTAAACACCACACTACTGAATGGGGTTCAGCCTCTGGTGCTTTGCGCCATCGCTTCGGCCTCGCTGAGCCGGCCATCCTCCATCCGCACCAGGCGATCCGCGATATCCAGGATGCGGGGGTCGTGGGTGACCATCAGCACCGCACATCCCTGCTCGCGGGCCAGCCTCTGCAGCAGCTCCACCACTTCGCGGCCGGTTTTCGAATCCAGCGCCGCGGTGGGTTCATCCGCCAGCAGCAGGCGCGGTTGCGCCGCCAGGGCGCGGGCGATGGCCACCCGTTGCTTCTGACCGCCCGAAAGATCGTGGGGCAATTTGTTGAGTTGATCACCCAGGCCCACCGCTCGCAGCCACTCGCGCGCCTGATCACGGCGGGCCCTGTAGCTGAAACCCGGCAGCAGATCCGATCCCATCTGCACGTTCTGCTCCGCGGTGAGGCAGCGCAGCAGATTGTGGCCCTGGAAAATCATCCCGATGGAGCGCCGCAGCTGCTGGCGTTCGCCGCGGCTGGCCCCCTCCAAGCTCTGCCCCAACACCCGCACCGTTCCCTGCTGCACCTGGCGCAGGGCACCCACAAGGGTGAGCAGGGTGGTTTTGCCGCAGCCGGAGGGGCCGGTGAGCAGCACCACCTCACCGGCCTCCACCTGCAGGTTCACGCCCTGCAGCACCTGGCGACGCATGCTGCCGCTGCCATACCAGTGGCAGAGGTCGTGGAGATCAATCGCAGCGGCAGCAGCCATGGTGGTCAGAAGATCTCCGCAGGATCGGCATCCGCCAGGCGCCGCATGGCCAAGCCAGCGGAGGCCATGCACATCACCAGAATCATGGTGAACACCGTCACCGCGCGGGTGGTGTCCATGTACACCGGCAGCTGGGTGGCATTGCGCACCAGCAGATACAGCCCCTGGCCGGCGGCATAGGCGGGCAGATAGCCAAAAGCCGCCAGCAGCAGGCCTTCGCGGGCCACCACACCCAGCAGGCTAATCAGGTTGTATCCCATCGCCATCAAGGTGGCGTATTCCGGCAGGTGATCGCTCACATCGGAATACAGCACCTGGTACACGATCACACAGCCCACCACAAAGCCCATGGCGGCCCCCAAGGTGAAGATGAAGCCGATGGAGGTGCTGGTGCGCCAGTAGTTCTGCTCGAAGTCGATGAAGCCCTGCTTGGTGAGCACGGTCACATCACTGGGCAGCTGGGCCTGAAGCCGCTCTGCCACCGCTGCGGGATCACTGCCTGGGTTCAAACGGATCAGCCCCACTTCGATGCTGCCCGGGGGGGTGTTGGGCAGCAGCTCGAGGAAGGTTTCGGAGCTGGTGAGCAGGTTGCCGTCGGCGCCAAAGGAGGTGCCCAAGCCCACCAACCCGGCCACCCGCACCCGTTTTCCGGCGATCTCACTCTCCACGGTGCGGCCGGCCTTAAACCAGCTGGCCACCGGGCCGAATTCCGGCCGTGACTGCTCATCAAACAGCACACGGCCCTTCTGGGTGAGCAGCCGCGCTTTCGGCGCCAGGCTCGGATCGGTGAACAGGGGATCGTTGGGCTCGAACCCCAGGGTGAGGATCGAGCGGGTGCCACGGGTTTCGGGATTCCGCCAGAGCAGCAGGTTCCAGTGCACCGGCGTGATCCCTTCCACCTCCGGTGCAGCCATGGCCTGCACCAGGCGCCGCTTGGGGAAGCCCGCCATGCTCACCGAGCTGGTGGAGCGCGGGCTGATCAGCACCAGATCGGCATCAAACAGCCGGTGGATGGTGACGCTGGCGTCAAACAGGCCATCGCGGAACCCCAGCTGCATGAACATCAGGATTCCGGCGAAGCTGATGCCAGCCAGTGCCACCGCCAACCGCACGGGCTGCCGGGTGAGCAACAGCAGCGACAGCGGGATGCCGCGGCGCTGCCAGAGGCCGGCCAGCCAGCCTTGAACTCGGTGCAGCAGTTCGCGCACAGGCTCCAGACTCACGGCGTAAAGCGCGCGATCACCTTCAGCCCGGCCAGATCGCGCACCTTGCCCGCATCAGCCGGATCCAGGGCGAGGCGCACTTCCACCACGCGCGCATCGGCATCACCGGTGGGATCGGTGGAGAGCACCGCGCGCTGGCGCACCTGCGGTGAAATGCGAATCACCCGTGCCTGGAGACTGCCCTTGAAGCCGCCGTTTTCACTCACCAGCGACACCACCTGCCCCAGCTTCACGCGGTTGATATCGCTCTCGTACACCTCCGCCACCGCTTCCATCTGATCGCCGGCACCCAGCTCGAGCACGCCGTCGTTGGCGGGGCGTTCACCCGGGCGGCTGTGAATCTTGAGCACCGTGCCCGCCAGGGGAGCGCGCAGTTCGCTGTCGGCCAGATCCACCTGCAGACCCTTGCGCTGGGCCACGGCTTCGCGCAGCTGGCCCTGAAGCTTCACCAGCTCATCTTTTTTCTCTTCCAGCAGCACCATGGCCGCGGCACCGGAGTTAGCCGCGCTCTGGTAGCGCTCAATCTCACGACCCTGCAGGCGGATCTGCACCTGCAGGCTGGCGATCCGGGCCTGCAGGGCGGCCAGATCGGCCACCAATTTCGGGCGGCTATCGAAGGTGGCCAGCAGTTCTCCCTTCTGCACCCGCTGGCCCTCTTCCACCGCCAGGCTCAGCAGCCGCGGGCTGCCCCCCATGGCACTGGAGGGAGCCGCCAAACGACGCACGTCACCGGCGGGCTGCAGGGTGCCGAGCGCCGACACCGCCTCCAGTCGCGGAGCGGTTGCGGCAGCCGGAATGGGAGCGGGTGGTTTGGGCTGGGAGCGTCGGGATACCGCCACAGCCAGCACCACTACCAACAGGGCGCTGCCCGCAATCAGCCAAGGGCGACGCATCAGGCCAGAGGCAGCGGATCGTCGAAGAGCAGCTCCTCGATGTAGCGATCGGCCCAGGCTGGATTGAACGCCTTCTCCAGCACTCGCCGGGTCTTGTCGTTGCGCTTCTGCTGCCGGCAATAGGAGAGCTGCCCTTCGTGTCGTTTCACGGTATCCGGGTGGTCGATCGGCTGCGGTTGTGCAGCCCGGCAGGCAGCGCTGAGCACCTGCAGAAAGTCGCCCACAACACCGATGAACTGCTGTTCCTCCTCCTGATCGGCTGGCCGCACAAAGCGCACATAGGGAGAGAAGATCGTGCCCCACTCCGGCAGCTCGCGCTCCTGGCTGAAGCTGCGCTGGGGCAACGCCGCCAACCCCTGAGCCACGGCATCAGGCAGCGCACCGGTGACCGGCGAGAGATCCACGATCGCGGCCGACACCACACCGCGGCCCGCCACGATGTCGGCACCGAACACCGGTAGGTCGTAGCGGGGGTCGGGGAAATACACGCAGTGCAGGATCTGCAGGCCAGCGCCCAGCCGAGCCGTTTCGAGGTGGAGTTTGCGCAGCCCCTGGCACTGGCGCAGCTCATTGCGGATGAACAGCGCTTCGCCATCGAGGCTGCCGCTGATCGCCTCCAGCTCCGGGTCCACAGCCAACGGCTGCAGGCCAGGCAGCTGATCCCAGCTTTGACGAATCTGATCGGCCAGTGCATCCACCAGCGGATGAATTCCCAAGGCGGCTGAACTCATCGGGGTTCCTGGGAAACAGGCTGCCGATCCTGACAGCAGAATGAGGGTTCAGACACAGCGCTCGATCCGTTGCCCGCGTCGCCCGGTCTATCGACCCCGCCCCTGCCGGACCCGCGGCGCCACCAACTCGAGAACGGCGTTGGCCTGGTGCAGATCGCGTTGCCCGAGGCGCCCGTGGTGTGCCTCGATCTCTGGTGCCGCGCCGGTAGCGCCTGTGAAAGCGAGCCTGAATCGGGCTTGGCGCACTTCCTCGAGCACATGGTGTTCAAGGGCAGTGAGCAGCTTGACGCCGGTGAGTTCGACCTGAAGGTGGAAGCCCTGGGCGGCAACAGCAATGCCGCCACCGGTTTCGATGATGTCCATTACCACGTGCTGATCCCGCCTCAGGCGGCACCGGAGGCACTGGAGTTGCTGCTGGATCTGGTGCTGCAACCCCGCCTCGATGCCGGCGACTTCGCCATGGAGCGCCAGGTGGTGCTCGAAGAGCTGGCCCAAAGCGAAGACCAACCGGAGGAGGTGGCCTTTCAAGAGCTGCTGCGCCAGGCCTGCGGCAACCATGCCTACGGACTGCCGATCCTGGGGCGGCGCGAGGCGCTGGAGGCCCACACCCCCGAAGCCATGGCCGCCTTCCACTGGCGGCACTACCGCGCTGATCGCTGCTGCCTCTCTGTTGCGGGCCCCCTGGCTGGGCTGGAGCTGGAAGCGCGGCTGAACCAATCCCCCCTGGCTGCGCTCAAGCCCTCGGAGCCGCTGGCGGCCGTGCCCGAGTTGCAGCTCAAGCCGGGCCGCGATCGGATCGAACTGGCGCGGCTGGAGGCGGCCAGGCTGCTGATGGCCTGGCAGCTGCCGGGTGCCGCCGATCAAGACAGCGTGATGGGCGGTGATCTGCTCACCACCCTGTTGGCGGAGGGTCGGCGCAGCCGGCTGGTGGAGCAGCTGCGCGAACGCCTGCGCCTGGTGGAAAGCATCGATCTCGATCTCAACGTGCTCGAATCGGGCTGCCTGGTGCTGCTGGAAGCGGTGTGCGACCCCGAGCAGCTGCCGGCCGTGGAGCAGCAGGTGCACCAGGTGTTGCTGGAATTGATCGAGCAGGCGCCCAAGCCGGCGGAGCTGGAGCGGGCCAAACGCCTGGTGGGCAATGGCTACCGCTTCAGCCTGGAGGTGGCTGGCTCGGTGGCGGCGATGGTGGGCAACAGCCAGTTGTGGGGCAGGCACCACAACCTGCAGCGCCCGCTGGAATGGCTGGAGGGGTGGAGCAGCGAGCGGCTCAGCCGTGAAGTGATCCCATTGCTGCATCCCGATCGGGCCTTCTGCCTGCAGGCGGTGCCGGCATGAGGGAAAGCGCGGTGCAGCAGCGAGTGCTGCCAGGCGGATGCCCGCTCTGGCTGATCGATCGGCCCGGGGCCGGCATCCTTTCAGCCAAGTTGTGGCTGCGGGGGGGCAGCAGCAGTGATCCCAGCGGGCAGCGTGGCGGCGCCCAGCTGCTGGCCGGAGTGTTGAGCCGCGGCTGCGGCGAGCTCAGCGGTAATGCCCTGGCCGATCTGGTGGAGGGGTGCGGGGCCGGGTTGCGCTGTGAAGCCGCGGAAGACGGCACCTTGATCAGCCTCAAGTGCGCCAGCAGCGATGCCGAGGCCTTGTTGCCGCTGCTGCTTCAGATGGTGCGCCGGCCCTGGCTGGTGGACGATCAGATCGACTTGGAGCGCCAGCTCAACCTGCAAACGCTGCAGCGGCAGAAGGAAGACCCGTTCCAGCTGGCCCACGATCAGCTGCGCGGCCTGCTCTATGGCAATGGGCCTTACGGCCACGATGCCCTGGGGGTTGAGGCCGACCTCAAAACCATCAGCCGGCCAGACCTCGAGCAGCTGGCGCGCGGCTATGGCCGCTCAGGCGCCGTGCTCGTGCTGGCGGGTGAACTGCCCGCCGAAGCCGAGAGCTGGCTGCTCTCAGGCCTGGGCGGTGAGGCCTGGCCCTGCTGTGCTCCTGAGCGCAAGGCCGGCCCAACCGGCCTGAAGCAGGCGCAGCTGGCCTGCAGCAACGACGACACCGAGCAACTGGTGCTGATGCTCGGCGCCAGCACCACTCCCCTTGGGGCAGCCCACGCCCTGGCGCTGCGGCTGCTGCACTGCCACCTGGGGGTGGGCATGTCGAGCCGGCTGTTCGTGGCGCTGCGGGAGGAGCACGGCCTCGCGTACGACGTAGGCGTTCACTACCCGGCCCGGCTGGGGGATGCGCCCTTTGTGTTCCATCTCTCCACCAGCAGTGATCGGGCAGCGGAAGCCACCCGCGAGCTGCTGAGCGAATGGCAGCGGCTGCTGGATCAGGCAATCAGCGCCGCCGATCTGGAGCTGGCCCTGGCCAAGTTCCGCGGCCAGGAGGCCCTGGGACGGCAAACCAGCAGCCAGATCGCCGATCGCCATGCCCTCGTGCTGGGCCATGGCCTGCCCTTTGATTTCGCCGATCGCAGCCTGCGCGAAGCCGCCGAGCTCACGCCCGAGCAGCTGCTGGAGGCGGCGCGGGAGCTGCTCGCCCAGCCCAGCCTGAGCCTGTGCGGCCCTTCAGAGGCCCTGCAGGAGGCAGAGGCGGTGTGGCAACGCCACAGCCTCAGGAGTTGACGGCCTCCAGCTGACGGGCCTCCAGCAGAAATGTGCCGCGGCGAAAGCGCACCGCCAACTGCTCCAGAGCCCGTATGCCCACCACCTCGCCCTCCTCCTGCGCATCCACCAGATCGGGCGGACGCAGCATCGGCATCGGATCGGCGCTTTTCAGATACGCGGGCAGCTCGCGCAGGCGAACGCGGCTGCCCACAGCGAAGGGCACGGCCGGCGATGCGGGCTCGGTCATGGCGACACAATCGCTTGCAAGACCACCACTCTCCTGCAGGATGGGGCGAGCGACCGGCCCTTCGTGCGAGCCCTCACCAACTGGAGCGGTGCCCTCGCCGGTCTCCTACTGATTGTGTGTGGGGGCTTGGTGCAGGCAGCCCTGCCTGCCGTTGGGCCCAGTGGCTTCAGCCTGATCGCCCTGCCGATCACCCTGCAGGTGCCTGCGCTGCTGCTCACCGCGCTGGTCTGCGGTGCCCGGTCCGCCATGTTGGCGGGCGTGGCCTACATCAGCCTGGGACTGTTCCAACTGCCGGTGTTCCAAGCCGGTGGCGGGGTGAACTACCTGCTCGATCCCGGCTTTGGCTACATCGCCGGCTTCCTGCCGGCGGCCTGGCTCACGGGCCGTCTGGCCCGCCAGAACGGCATGGACAACCTGCTCAGCCTCACCGGTGCCGCCATGCTCGGCCTGCTGGTGCTGCAGCTCTGCGGCCTGGCCAATCTGCTGCTGGGGGGCCTGGTGGGCCGCTGGAACGGCGCCCTGCCCCAGCTGCTGATCAGCTACAGCTTTGGCCCGCTTGTGCCGCAGCTGCTGCTCTGTTGCGCCGTCGC
>VGPP01000065.1 GCA_016882585.1 Cyanobacteria bacterium M_surface_7_m2_037 | reverse complement strand
TGGGCGCTTACCGCCCCGATTCCCTGGCGGAGCTGCACCGCTTCGGCCTGGTGGTGGCCCGCTCCTCCCAGGCGGCCAAGGCCACCGCCAAGCGGCAGTGGCTGCAGGGGGCGCTGCAGCAGCACAAGGATGACCTCTGCGCGGTGGACGACTGCCTGGCGATCGAGCAGCTGGAGCTGCTGGGCGGTGAGCGCTGGCATGTGCAGCTCGATCCCCATCCCGAGGGCTTCAGCCAGCCGCAGGTGCCCGATTGGTTCGGCTACCGCCGGATCGATCGCTCCTGAACGTTGCGGTTGAGCGGGCCACTGCGGCCCATCAGGCTGGCGGGCAGGCGGCTCCAGGCCACGGGCTGTCCGCTGGCCACGGCATAGGTGGTCTCCACCAGGGAGCTGTTCTGCCAGTTGATGTCGAGGGTGGTGTAGGTCTGCTGAGGGGGGATGTCTCCTTGGAGGAGACGTCTGGGCCCGCTGCCCATGGCGCCGAGCTGGATCAGATCGAGCTGGCCGCGGCGGGCCGGGAACCAGGCGTGCTGGTGGCCGCTGATGTAGGCCTGCACGCGGCCTTGCTCCAGCAGGCTCTGCACGGCTGCCGCCTGATCGAGCACCTCACCCGCGCGATCGCGGCCCTGGCTCACGCCCACCAGGGGGAGGTGGCCCACCACCAGCCGTAGCCGTGCCTGGCGGGCTTCCGGGCTGGCCAGCTGCTGGCGGGCCCAGCTCAGCTGGCTGGCGGGGATGCGGCCGGAGCTGGCATCCCACACCAGAAAAAACACGTCGTTCTGAACCGCGCTGTAGTGGAAGGGGAAATCGCCCACGTCCACGAAGCGCAGGCCGAGGGCCTGGCGCCGGGGCGTCCAGAAGCGCCGCACCGCGGCGCGATCCGCGTCGTAGCCGGGGGAACCATCGTGGTTGCCCACGGCCGGCAGAAAGGGTCGGCCGGCCTGACGCACCGGCTGCAGCACCGTGCGGGCAAAGCCTGCCCACATCGCATCGAGCTGGGCGGCGCTGAGGCCTGGTTTCTGGCCGGCCACCATGTCGCCGGCGCACACCACCAGCGCCGGTTGCAGGGCCAGCAGCTGCTGGAGGCCTTGGCTCACCTGGGGGATGTAGGTGGTGGAGCCGTAGCTGCTGTTGAGGTCGCTGATCAGGCCGAGGCGCAGATCGGGGCGGCGGCTCGGGGCGGCGGCCGATGGTGCCTGCTGCAGGCCCAACAAGCTCAGTCCGCCGGCCGCCGCGCCTGTGGCGGTGAGCTGCAGCAGCTGGCGGCGGCTCAGGGGCATGGGGCGCTGGGGCAACGGGTGCGGTCGACGGGCAGCATGGTGCATTCGCCTGGGCAACGCACCCCATGAAGATCGACGGCAAGGCCTGGCGCACCATCTGGCTCGAGCCCGATGGCCGCTCGATCGGGGTGATCGATCAGATCCAGTTGCCGCATCGCTTCACCACCCGCACGCTGCGCAGCTGCGATGAAGCGGCGGAGGCCATCCGCACGATGGTGGTGCGCGGTGCACCGCTGATCGGCGTCACCGGTGCCTATGGCTTGATGCTGGCGCTTCAGGCGAATCCGAGCGATGCAGCCTTGGCCGCAGCGTTTGAGCAGCTCAATGCCACGCGGCCCACGGCGGTGAACCTGCGCTGGGCGCTGGAGCGGGTGCGCGATCGCGTGGCGCCGTTGCCGCCGGAGCAGCGGGCCGAGGCCGCCAAGGCCGAAGCAGCCGCCATCGCCGATGAAGATGTTGCCATGTGCGAGGCCATCGGCGACCACGGCCTTGCGATCTTCCAGCAACTGGCCGCCGCGCGGCCGGCTGAACGCCAAGGGCAGCCGTTCAATGTGCTCACCCACTGCAATGCGGGCTGGCTGGCCACGGTGGACTGGGGTACGGCCCTGGCGCCGATCTACAAGGCCCATCGCGCCGGGCTGGCCATCCATGTGTGGGTGGATGAAACCCGCCCGCGCAACCAGGGCGCTTCGCTCACGGCTTACGAGCTGGGGCGGGAGGGCGTGCCCCACACCGTGATCGTGGATAACGCCGGTGGCCACCTGATGCAGCACGGCCAGGTGGATGCGGTGATCGTGGGCACCGACCGCACCACCCGCCGCGGCGATGTGTGCAACAAGATCGGCACCTACCTCAAGGCCCTCGCCGCCCACGACAACAACGTGCCCTTCTATGTGGCCCTGCCCGCCTCCACCATCGACTGGACCATTGACGACGGCGTGGCCGAGATTCCGATCGAAGCCCGCGATGCCCGGGAGGTGACCCATATCCAGGGGCGCACGGCTGCCGGTGAGCTCGCCGTGGTGCAGCTCACCCCCGATGGCAGCGAAGGCTTCAATCCCGCCTTTGATGTCACCCCCTCACGCTTAGTGACGGCGCTGATCACCGAACGGGGTGTGGCGCCTGCCAGCGAAGACGGTCTGCGCAACCTCTACGCCTGAACGTGAGCACGATGAGCGAACAGGATCTGCGAGAGCAGCTGGTGACCGTGGCGCGGCGCATGCAGGCCAGCGGCATCAACCAGGGCACCTCCGGCAATCTCTCGGCGCGCATCCCCGGCGGGATGCTGATCACCCCCAGCTCCTTGCCCTATGAGCTGATGCAGCCCGGCGATCTGGTGGCGCTGGATCTGACGGGTAAGCCCTTGGTGGCGCCCGAGCCGGGGCGCCCGCAGCGGCGGCCGTCGTCGGAGTGGCGGCTGCATGCCGATGTGCTGGCCAATCGGCCGGAGGTGCAGGCGGTGCTGCACTGCCATTCGATTCATGCCACGGCGCTGGCCTGCCATGGCCGCGGCATTCCGCCCTTCCACTACATGATTGCCGTGGCCGGCGGCCACGACATCCGCTGCGCGCCCTACGCCACCTTCGGCACGCAGGAACTTTCTGATGGCGTGGTGGAAGCGCTGCAAGGGCGCCTCGCCTGCCTGATGGCGCAGCACGGCCAGGTGGTGGTGGGCCCCAACCTGGATCGGGCTCTGGCGCTGGCGGTGGAGGTGGAAACGCTGGCCCGGATCTATCTGCAGGCCCGGGCCATCGGCGAACCGCCGCTGCTCAGCGCGGAGCAGATGGAGCAGGTGCGGCACCAATTCCGCACGCTGCTCTACGGCAACTGAACGCTGGGGCTACAGCGGCTGAGGTCTCCGCCCGATCCAGAGACCAAAGGCGATGGAGGCCGCAGTGAGCAGCAGTGCCACAGCGTTAAACCGCGGCAAGCCCCAACTCGCCACGGCGATCGGCGCGAGGGCGGTGATCAGCCCGCCGCCCAGGAAGGGTTCGAACACCAGCTGCTTGAACGAAAAGCTCTCCATCGCTCGGCTGCGGCCGTAGGGATCGGCCATGCGGAGCAGCAAGAGGCCTGTGGCTGTAACGCCGGTGCCCTGGCCGAAATCGGCGATGGCGCGCTCAAACCAGTGATCGCGGAAGAAGCGGCGGCCCAGCAGCAGAAACACCGCCACGTTCCAGGCCAGACCCACCAGCGCCAGCAGCAGGAAGGGCAGCCAGTTCTCTTCCAACATCGGCAGGTTGAGGCTGGCCATCGCGGCCGTGATCAACACATCCATGGCCAGCGATCCCACGCTGGCCTGCACCACGGGCGAGGCCAGATCGTCGTGGCGGCGCCATTGCAGCACCAGCTGCACCACCAGCCCGCCCAACATCGCCAGCGGAAACACCGGGATGGCATCCAGCAGATCGGCCGTGGCGGTGCCGCCGAGCGCTCCGCCCAGGCGCGTGATGCCCTCCTTCATCAGCACCCCCAGCCCCACCGCGCCGCCGGCCAGGGCCAGGTTCACCGTGAGCGCATCGATGGTGACGGAACCATCGCTGCCGGGATCGCTCAGGCCCGCTGCGGCTTCCCGCGCCAGCTTCGCTTCGGCCGACATCGGATCACTGTCTGCCGCGCGCTGCAGCAGCGAGCCATCGGAGGGCTGGCGCTCCCTCGCCCCCAGCCAGGCCCGGCTGCGGCCGATCACCACCAGCGCGCTGCCGATCAGCACGGCGCTCACCACCCCCACCGTGGCCATCGCCAGCCCCAGGGCTTCGCCCGAGGCGAGGCCGAGATCCGCAAAGGTGTCGCCCATGCCGGCGGCGGTGCCGTGGCCGCCTTCAAAGCCCACTTCAATCAGGCAGGCCATCAAGGGGTTGGTGCCGAACAGCGGCTGCAGCACCAGCCACACCAGCAGGGCTCCCACCAGGTATTGGCCAAAGCCGAGAGTCATGCCGAAGGCGGTTTGGCCGGCGGCGCGCTGCCACAGCTGCCGCGGGCTGGGCAGGCGCTGACCCAGAAACAAGGTGGCGAACACCAGTGAGATCAGCACCCCCGGGGTCTGGGCCCACACCGTGTACACCTGCTCGGGGAACAGCCGCAGGGGGCCGAAGGGACCGATCAGCAGGCCGAGCAACCCAGCCACCAGCGCTTCGGGGATGCCGAGCTGCCGCAGCCAGCGCAGCTTGCGGCGCAGAGTGATCCCTGCCAAAAGCAACAGGCTGAGGCCAGCAAAGGCCACCAGCACATCGAACAGCTTCATGGATGCGCAGCAGTCGGTTCAGTGTTGCGTCCGGCCTGGGCCAGCAGCAGGCCGCCGCCACCGGCCAGAAGCACCAGCGCAAGGCAGAAGCCGGTCCAGGTGGGCAGGCCCCAACCGGCCACCGCCAAAGGCGCCACCACCGTGACCACCCCTCCCGCCAGAAAGGGTTGCAGTAGCAATTGTTTGAGTGAGAAGGCCGGCAGGGCCTGGCTGTGGTCGTCGGGGTCGGCCATGCGCAGCAGCAGCAGGCCCGAGGCCGCCACGCCGGTGGCCTGACCAAACTCCAGCACCGCCCGCTCAAACCAGTCGGCCGGCAGCAGTCGCGGGGCGAGCAGCAGGGTCACCGCCAGATTCCAGGCGAGGCCGGCCACCGCCAACACCGTGAGCGGAAGCCAGTCGGCAGCCAGCAGGGCCAGGTTGAGGCAGGCGGTGGCCGAGGTGATCAGCAGATCGGCGGAAAGAGTGCCGATCTCGCTCTGAATTGGTGCGGAGGCCCAGTGGCTGTTGCCGCTGCGCTCCAGCAGCCAGCGCACCAGCAGCGAGCCGATGATCGCCAGCGGGAACACCGGCAGAGAGCGCCCCACTACGGCCACGCCGCCGCCGATGGCATCGGTGCCCAGGCGCAGCAACGCCAACAAACCCACGCCGATCAGCACGGCGATGCCCACCAAGCCGAGGTTCACCGCCCAGGCGGCCCAGGCTGGATGGGTGGGAGCCGAGCCTTCAGTGGCGGAGCCGGCCAGTGGCGCGGCCCCGGGCAATGAGCCGTGTTGGCTCTGGGCCAGCAGCCAGCCGCGCTGGCGGCCGATCACCACCACCACGCCGCCCACCAGCGTGGAACTGAGCAGCCCCACGGTGGCCATGGCCAAGCCAAGGTCTTGCCCGCCGGGGAAGCCGAGCGCGGCGTAGCTGGGACCCATGGCGGCGGCGGAGCCATGGCCGCCCTCGTAGGCCACCTCAATCAGGCAGGCCATCACCGGGCTCACCCCTAGCCAGGGCTGCAGCACCAGCAGCACCGCCAGCCCGCCCACCACGTATTGCCCGAAGGCGAGCACCAGCGCCAGCGACACCTGGCCGCTCACCGGCCGCCACAGCCCCGCGAGCTTCGGCAGCGGTTTGCCGAGCATCAGCGACCCGAAAACCAGCGTGAGCAACACCAGCGGCAGACCGCCCCAGAGCTCCATCAGGTGCGCCGGTAGCAAGGGCAGCGGCCCGGCCGGTGCCACCAGCAGGCCGATCAAGCCCGCCACCAGAGCCTCGGGCACCCCCCAGAGGCGCAGGTTCAGCCGCCGGCCGATGCGGCGCCCGGCCATCAGGATCAGGCTGAGCACGCCGGCGGCCAGGGCTAGCCATTCCAGCCCCAGCAATGCCTCAAAGTTCCAGGGGTTGGGCAGCAGGTCGTTCATCGGCGCCCCTTCACAGCTGGAAGTGGCGGCGGAAGAAGGCTTCGGTGGCCTCCAGCACCTGGATCTGGGTGGCGCCATTACGGAAGCCATGGCCTTCGTTGGCGAAGAGGTGCACCTCCACGGGGATGCCATTGGCTTTCAGCGCCGCCGCCATCTGCTCGGTTTGCTCCGGCGGCACCACCAGATCCTCAAGCCCCTGGAAAAAGATCACCGGACAGCGAATCTGCTCGGCATGCTGCAGCGGCGATCGCGCTTCATAGGTGGCCTTCGCTACAGGCCAGGGCCCCACAAGGCTGTCGAGGTAGCGGGCTTCAAAGCGGTGGGTGTCGGCGGCAAGGGCGCTGAGATCGGCGACGCCGTAGCGGCTGGCACCGGCCCGGAAGGTGCTGGTGAAGCAGAGGGCGGCGAGGGTGGTGAACCCGCCGGCGCTGCCGCCTTCGATGGCGATGCGGTCGGCGCTGGCGAGGCCCTTGGCCACCAGGGCGTTCGCGGCGGCGGCGCAGTCGGCCACATCCACCACACCCCACTGGCCATCAAGCCGTTCGCGGTAAGCGCGGCCGAAGCCGGTGGAGCCGCCGTAGTTCACATCCACCACGCCCCAACCGCGGGAGGTCCAGAACTGAATGCCCAGGCTCAGGCCGGTGCGGGCCATGCTCGTGGGGCCGCTGTGGCCCTTCACCAGCAGGGGGGCCTCGGGGTGGCCGCCACCGGCCGGTGGGTAATACCAAGCCTGGGTGCGCAGGCCGCCATGGCCGCTGAACCAGAGCGACTCGCCGCGGCTGATGGCCTCTGCTGGCACGGGGCAGGGGGCGGCGGGCTGATGCCGCCATTCACCGCTGCTCAGCTCGAGCTCCAGCAGGCCCGAAGGTTCCGTGGCGCTGCTGGCCACGCAGGCAAGCGTTCCCGCTTCAGCGCACAGCTCGGCGAGATCGCTGAAGGGCGTGCTGAATGGGCGCCAGGTGGCGGAAGCCCCGGGCTGTTCGGGCAGTGCCAGCGATCCCAGCTCCCAGCAACCCTCCTTGCAGCAGAGCGCCAGCAGCTGCGCGCCATCCCAGGCGTGGGTGCTCATGCCAAATACCCACTGGGGCATGGCGAAGTCCGCCTGCATCGGAAGCAACGGTTGCCACTCGGGTGTGGTGGAGGCTGT
Organism: Cyanobacteria bacterium M_surface_7_m2_037; assembly: GCA_016882585.1. Lineage (GTDB taxonomy): Bacteria > Cyanobacteriota > Cyanobacteriia > PCC-6307 > Cyanobiaceae > Vulcanococcus. The sequence goes on along the minus strand of VGPP01000065.1, from coordinate 2,087 downwards.
TGTGTCCGCATCGGCAGCAGCCCAGCGCTCCAGGTTCCAGTAGCCGCTGCGGTCGTTGCTCACGATCAGATCCGCGCCGGCCCAGATCGGCTGAAACACCGAGCAGCCGTGCGCATCGGCCGGCGTGGAGCCGGCCACAGCCCGCCCTGCGCTGAGGAGGCCATCGGCCTGGATCTCCGCCAGCCAGAGTTGGCTGCGGTCCCAGGGCATGCAGGGCTGCTGCCACTCCACCCAGGCCAGGTGCTGTCCGCTCGGGCTGAGGGCCGGGTAGCCGCAGAAATCCACCGGGCTGTGCAGGTGTTCGGGCTCCCCGCCCAGCAGAGACACCGCCACCAGCTGATCCTGGCCGCCCGCTTCCAGCACGCCGATCCAGCGGTTGCCGGCCGGATCGATCAGGCCACCGCCGAGCGCACCCGCGAAGCGCCCATCGCTTCCGGGCGAGGTGAGCCGCTGCGGTTGCTGATCACCCTCGCTGAGGGAGAGCCGCCACAGGCAGCGATCGCCGTCGTGCACGAACACGGCCACGGGCTCGCCGCTGGCAAGCCGGCCGATCGCGCAGGCTCCACCGCCGTATTCATGCACCCGGCAGCGCAGGTTCCAGGGGCCTGGCGTGAGTTCCTGCGCCGCCTGATCGGGGCCGCGGCGCGCCATCAACGTGGTGCGGCCCTGCTCCTGGGGGCGCTGCTCGAGCCAATACAGAACCCCGCCCAGCAGCTTCGGTTCCTTGAGGCTTGGGGTCTTGCCCAGCACCAGCTCAGCGGAGAGGGGGGCTGGGCTGGTGCTGGGCGAAGCCATCTCCAAAGCGCTCGAGAGAAGCCTCCTAGAATCGCCTGAACGACCCCGCCAGCGAGGACACGCCTTGGCCAGCAGCTTCGCCCGATTGGCCCGTTCTGCCGAAAACGCCGGCCGGCTGCAGGTGTCGAAAGAGCCGGTGGATCACCCTCCCTACGACATCCATACCCTGGGTGATCAGGTGCTGCGCACCCCCGCCAAGCGCATCGGCAAGGTGGACGACAGCATCCGCGCCTTGGCCCGCGACATGTTGGTGAGCATGTACGCCGCCAAGGGCATCGGCCTGGCGGCACCGCAGATCGGTGAGCCGCTGCAGTTGCTGGTGATCGATCTGGAGATCGAAGACCCCAAAAGCCCGCCCCTGATCCTGATCAATCCCGAGATCACCTCCGTGGGCGGCAGCCTTTGCACCTATGAGGAGGGCTGTCTCAGCATTCCTGGTGTGTACCTCGATGTGGTGCGCCCCAGCGTGGTGGATGTGAGCTATCGCGATGAGATGGGCCGGCCGAAGCGGCTGAAGGCCGATGGCCTGATGGCCCGCTGCATCCAGCACGAGATGGACCATCTCAATGGTGTGCTGTTTGTGGATCGCGTCACCGATCACGACAAGCTGCGCGAAGGCCTCGGCGAGAAGGGCTTCAATCCGGCCGATGTGCACGCGATCGCCTGAGGCCCTCTCGTTATGCCGATGAAACCCCTGGCCGGAGTGTTCCTGGCCCTGGCCTGCCTGCTTGGAATCGCCGCCACCGGTTCTGTGTTTGAGCTCGCCTATGGCGATCCCGATCTGGGCGTATCCACCACTCGCCTGATCCTGGGCCTGGCCCTGCCTGGCACGGTGCTGAGCCTGCTGGTGGCGATCCGGATCAACAAGCCGGCCTGAGGGGCTGGCATCGCCGCTCGGCACTTCTACGATCGCCAGGCTGCATGCCTGCGTCTGTGATTCATTCGGTTCGCACCCTCGCTGCACTCCTGCCTCTGGCCGGTGCTCTGGCCCTGCTGGCACCTGAGCCCGCTGCATCCAAGGCGCTGTTTGAAGCGGTGGAGGTGGATCAGAGCAAGTTTGTGATCGTGTCGGCGCCGATCGGTGATGGCAGCCGCGCCCAGCTCAACATCTATGAGCAGCGCAGCGAAGCTCGGCCTTGCTACGCCGTGCAGGGCAGTAACCCGTCTGTGGTGGATCCGCTGCTCTCCAGCTTCGACTTCACCGGCATCTGCAACCGCTTTATCGACGGCAACGGCTACTCGCTGCGCATTGGCGACAGCGATCTGGGCACGGTGTATCGCCTCAGCGTGGT
>VGPP01000064.1 GCA_016882585.1 Cyanobacteria bacterium M_surface_7_m2_037 | reverse complement strand
AACCGCCGAGCTGCGTCACACGCTGGCCTCGATCGGGGGGTGGAGCAATGCGGATGGCGAGACTTGAACTCGCAAGACCGAAGTCACACGCCCCTCAAACGTGCGTGTCTACCAATTCCACCACATCCGCGTGGTTGTTGATGCGGCAGCTGACGCTGGCCGAATCGGGGTTGGTCGTCTGGGCTTGAGTCAGAAAAAGACCGCGGCCACAGGCGTGAGGGCTGACGACGCCTTGGCGCCGCCCCGGAACTATACCCATCAGCCCGGCGCGATTCGCCCTGGTGAGCACTGATACAGTCCCCTGCGGCCTGCGCTGCCGGATCTGCCGGCCTGCCACTGGATGCCCATCGGCAAACTGCTGATCGCCAACCGTGGCGAAATCGCTCTGCGCATCCTGCGCACCTGCCGTGAGCTCGGCATTCCCACTGTGGCTGTGTACAGCACGGTGGATCGCAACGCCCTGCATGTGCAGCTCGCCGATGAGGCGGTGTGCATCGGCGATGCACCCAGCTCCAAGAGCTACCTCAATATCCCCAACATCCTGGCCGCCGCCACCTCTCGCGGCGCCGATGCGATCCACCCGGGCTACGGCTTCCTGGCCGAAAACGACAAGTTCGCAGAGATCTGTGCCGCCCACGGCATCACCTTCGTCGGCCCGTCACCCGAATCGATCCGTTCGATGGGTGATAAATCCACGGCCAAAGCCACGATGCAGAGCGTGGGGGTGCCCACCATCCCCGGCAGCGAGGGCTTGCTGGAGAGCGTTGATGACGCCCGCAAGCTGGCCGAATCCATGGGCTACCCCGTGATGATCAAGGCCACCGCCGGCGGCGGCGGCCGGGGCATGCGCCTGGTGCCCAGCGCCGATCAGCTCGACAACCTGTTCAAGGCCGCCCAGGGCGAAGCGGAAGCCGCCTTTGGCAACCCCGGCCTTTACATGGAGAAATTCATCGACCGGCCCCGGCACGTGGAAGTGCAGGTGCTGGCCGATCGCCACGGCAACGTGGTGCATGTGGGCGAGCGCGACTGCTCGATTCAGCGGCGCCACCAGAAATTGCTGGAGGAAGCCCCCAGCGTGGCGATCAATGCCGACCTGCGAAAGCAGATGGGTGATGCGGCTGTGGCCGCCGCGCGCACCATCGGCTACGAGGGCGCCGGCACCGTGGAGTTCCTGGTGGACCGGAGCGGCAGCTTCTATTTCATGGAGATGAACACCCGCATTCAGGTGGAGCACCCCGTCACCGAGATGGTGACGGGCGTTGACCTGATCGCGGAGCAGCTGCGCATCGCCGGCGGCGAGCCGATCTCTGTGCGCCAAGACGAGATCAAGCTCACCGGCCACGCCATCGAGGTGCGCATCAACGCGGAAGACCCGCGCCAGAACTTCCGCCCTGCCCCCGGCAAGATCACCGGCTGGCTACCCCCGGGTGGCCCCGGCGTGCGCTTCGACAGCCACGTGTACACCGGCTACGAAATCCCGCCCTTCTACGACTCCTTGATCGGCAAGCTGATCGTGTGGGGCACCGACCGCAACCACGCCCTGAAGCGGCTGCGCCGAGCTCTCTCGGAATGCGCCGTCACCGGCATCCCCACCACGATCGACTTCCACCTGCAGCTGCTCGATCGCCCCGAATTCCAATCCGGCGACGTGCACACCAAATTCGTGGAGCAGGAGATGCTCCCGCCGGCCTAGGCCGGCAGCACACTGGCGCGGATCATCACCTGGGTGATCAGGCCCTGCTGCCCCACCAGCAGCTCACGCACCAGGCTGATCAAGCCCAGCCAGATCACGGGCGTGACATCCACCCCGCCGATCGGCGCGATCACCCGGCGGGTGGCCGCCAGCAATGGCTCTGTGGGGATGGCCACCACGCGCCACAACCCCTGGCTGAGGTCCACCTGGGGATACCAGGTGAGCACGATGCGGAACAGGAAGAGCAGCGTCCAGCCCGACAGCAGCAGACCGAGCACCAGATGCACAGGCGGCAACACTTGCCGCAGCAGGGCCAGGCTGTCGCCCCCTGCTGCCGTCTGCTCCATTACGGCCATGGCAAGGCTCCCCGTCACAAAGCTCTAAGCAGCAGTGCTCGGATCGTAGGAAGCGGCCATCGCTGCCTAGGATCCCGGGCGGATTCGTCACAGCCATGACCCCCTCCCTCGCCAACTTCCTGAGCAGCCTCGTGTGGGGTGCGGTGATCGTGGTCATCCCCATCACCATCGCGGTGATCCTGATCAGCCAGAACGACCGCGTCGACCGCAAGCTCTGATCTCAGCCCCGGCCAGCGTTCTCCGAACCGCTCTCGACTCCCGGCCTACAGTGGCTTGAACGAGAGCAGCGATCCGTGGTCAACGCCAGCCTGAATTGGGCCAGCATTGTTGGGATCGTGTTGGCCGTGGGTGGCGCCTTCCTCTATTTCATGAGGAGTTTCAAGCCAGCCCTCGCCCGCGATTACGACGTGTTTTTCGCCGCCGTGGGCTTGCTCTGCGGCGGCATTCTGTTTTTCCAGGGCTGGCGGCTCGATCCGATCCTGCAGTTCGGCCAGTTTCTGCTCGCCGGCACCACGGTGTTTTTCGCCTACGAAAGCGTGCGGCTGCGCGGGGTGACCACCGAGCAGGCCCGCCGCTCTTCGTTCTTCGACGACGACGAACCGCTGCCCAAACCCCGCATGGGCGGTGGCCGCGACTGGCGCGACGATGTGGATCGCTTCGATGAACCGCAGCCGCTGCGGCGCAGGATTCGTTCCCGCGAAGAGGGCTACAGCGAGCGCGACGAGGAGGATCTCTATCGGCCGCGCCGCGCCCCTGCTCGCGCGGCCATTCCCGAACGGGCCGCTTCGCGCGATGACTGGGATCGCCGCGGCGAGGGCCGTAGCGAAAGCCGTGAAGCCGCGCCGGCAGCAAGCCGCTACCGGGCAGGCAACGCCCCCACTGACACCGCGCGCGACTTCGGCGCACGCCGCCAGGACCGCGACGAGACACGGCGGGGAAGCCGGCCAGCACCGGCCGGCGAGCCGATGCCTCGCTCCAGCCGCCGGCCCGGACCCAGCGAGCGCCCGAGCGACAAACCCCAGGGCACGCCCTACCGCCCGCCCAGCAGCCCTGCAACTGAGTCAGGCGTGAGCGATGCCGAGTTCCGCCCCGTTCCCCCGTCGAGCCGCAACAACACACCCAATAACGGACCCAGCAGCGCGGCCCCACGCGACAACAGCTCCCGCTTCGACGACTGATCCCCACTGGCGGCGGCGCCTCATGGCCTGCACAGCGGTCACCGCACTTGGGCTGAGTGGCTGTTCGCTGTGGCCTTTACGGCGCCAACCCGCAGCTCCGGCCGGGCTGGCAGCCGAATCCCGCCAGCAACCGGCCCTCAGCGGCGATGGCCGCCTGCTCGCCAGCCTGGTCGATCGCGGTGGTCGCACCACGGTGCTCTTGCAGGAGCGCCGCACGGGCCGCGTGCTGCCCCTGCGTCAGCTGCGCAATCGGCAGCCCCACAGCTCGCCATCGCTGAGCTGGAATGGCCGCTATCTGGCCCTGTTGGTTCAGCAGGGTGGGCGCCGCCAGGCCGTGATTGAAGATCGGGCCACAGGCCAGCAGCATCCGCTGTTCCTTCCTGCCGATCAGGAACCACAGCAGTTGAGCCTGGCTCCCGATGGCCAAAGCATCGCCCTGGAGCTGATCACCGGCGGCAGCCGCCGCCTTCAGGTGTTCAGCCTGGCTGCCATGCTCGAACCCGATCGCGCGCCGGGCCTGCTGGAAAGCGGCGGTGGCCCCCCGCTGCAGCCATGAGCCGGCAAGCCTCCTTCGGCGCGGGCCTCTGGGGTGGTGCGCTCGCCCTGCTGCTCACGGGCTGCCAGGCGGGCCTCAGGCCCATCGCAGCACTCAACCAACCGTTAAGCGGCCTGGGCGACAGCCAGAGCCCCTCGCTCAACAGCAACTGGCTGGCGCTGATCAGCAGCCGCCCCGGCAGCCGGGCCCAGGTGCAGCTGATCGATCGCCTGCGCCATGCACCGGTTCCACTGCCGGGCCTCAACCGCCCCGACAGCCTGCCCATCAGCGTGGCGGTGGACCAACGGGGCGAGCGCCTCGCCCTGGTGCGCCAGCGCGATGACCGCAGCGAGCTCGTAATCCACCGCCGGTCGCTGCAGGCCTCACAAGTGGTGCCGATTGAACCTGCCGGCGTGCCCCAACGGGTGAGCCTCAGCGCCGATGGCCGTGTGCTGGCGGTGGAGGTGAGCCGGGGCGGCCTGTGGCAGGTGGATCTCCTAGAGCTGCCCTGAAGGCATCAGCCCACGAAACCGGCCCAGCGCAGGAAGGTGTCGCCGCTGATCGCCTCCACCAGCAGGATCGCCGCAAATCCCACCATCGCGAAGCGACCATTCACGCGCTCGGCGTAGGCACTCCAGCCAAAGGCGGGCACGTCGTTGGTGGTGGCGCTGGTGGCGGGGGTTGTGCTGGTGGTGCTCATCGTGGGGATCAGACGCCGGAGTTGAAGGTATAGCTGGCGGCGGGAATCAACTTCCAGCCACCCTGGCCGTCGAGCTCGAGCACCAGGTTGTGGAAGCTCTTGAGGGTGGGGCGGTGACCCACGCTCACAAACGCCATCTCACGCTGGGCCAGCAGCTCATAAAGGTGCTGCTCGGTGCTCACATCGAGGGCGCTGGTGGCCTCATCGAGCACCACAAACCGCGGTGAATTGAGCAACAGGCGGGCAAAGGCCAGGCGCTGCTGCTCACCGAGGGAGAGCAGGCGCGGCCAGTCCTGCTTGATGTCGAAGTCGGGGTAGCGCTGCACCAGGGCGCCCAGGCGCACCTCCTCGAGCACGCTGCGCAGGTGCTCATCGCTGAAGCGCTGCGGATCCTGGGGGTAACAGAGCTGCTCGCGCAGGCTGCCCAGAATCATGTAAGGCTTCTGCGGGATGAACAGCAGCTCCGAGAGGGGCGGACGCTCCACCTCACCAGCAGTGGGCGGCCAGAGGCCGCTCACCAGGCGCAGGAAGGACGTTTTGCCGCAGCCGCTCGGGCCCACCACCAGCACCCGCTGACTGGGGGCCACCTCCAGGCTGAGGTCGTGAATCAGGCGGCGATCGCTGCCTGGGGGCACCAGATCCACATGGCGCACCAACAGCGACTGGGCCGCCCGCGACGACTCCTCTGCCAGCAGTTCACGCTGGGCCTCGGAGCGGTTGATGGCTTCCACCTTGCCCTGGAAGCCCTCCAAGCGGCTGATTGAGGCCGAGAAGGCCGCCAGGCGATCGATGTTGTTCACGATGTAACTCACCGAGAACAACACCTGGGAGAAGGCGATACTGGCCTGGCCGAACACGCCGAAATCCACTTCTTTGGCGAAGTAGATCGGCGCGATCACCAGCCAGGGCAAAAAGCGCGAGAAGTAGTCGTAGGAGCGCTGAATCACGCTGATCAGCGCTTCCCACACGATCAGCTTGTCGTAGTTGCGGATCGCCCCATCCAGGCGCCGCACCGCCTCGCGCGACTCCTGCTGTTCACCGCGATAGAAGGCGATGGATTCAGCGTTGTCGCGGATGTGCACCAGGCCGTAGCGGAAATCGGCTTCGAGGCGCAGCTGGTCGTAGTTCAGGGCCACCAGCTTGCGGCTGGCGAACACGATCACGGCCGTACCACCCAGCGAATACACCAGCAGCCATAGGGCGAGCGTGGTGCTGATCGTCCAGAGCACCACGATGAAGCTGATGAAGGTGAGGAGCGCCGAAACGATCTCAACCGTCACGCTCAGACTGGTACCGGTGAAGCTGGCTGTGTCTTGAGAGATCCGTTGATCGGGGTTGTCGATCTCCTCCGCCGTTTCGTCGTTGGGATTGAGAACGTAGTAGGCGCGGTTGTTCAGATAGCGATTGAGCAGACGACCGCTCAACCACTCACGCCAGAGCAAACCAAGCTTGGGAATCAGATAACTCTGAAGGGCACGAATCGGCAGCGCCAGCACCAGGCAGAAGGCATAGATCGCCACCACCTGCCAGAACTCATCGGCCTTGTAGGCCACCAGGGTGTTATCAACATTGCGGGCGATATAGCTGATGCCCACGTTGATGCCGTTGATCACCAGGATCAACAGCGTGATCACCCCCATCAGCAGCCAGGGCAGCCAGCGCCCTTGGCGCAGCTTGCTGCGCAGCGCCCCGAACGCAATCAGGCCCGCCACGAACAACACCATCACCACCGGCCCAGCCGGGCTGGCCCAGATGGCACTCACCTGTTGCGGCACACCCGGCAGGAAGCGCGCCTGCAACTCAGGGATCAGGGCACCGCTGGCCGCCACCACTGCGGTGAGCAACAGCAGGGTGCTGCCCACTACCACGGTGAGCAGGGCCACGATCAGCAGCAGGAATTGCCAGCCACTGGTGTCTTCCACCGGCAGGAAGTAGGGCTGGGCGAGGCGCCGCAGCTTGCCGAGCTGACTGCGGAAGGCCTGCAGGGGATTCATGACGGCGTTCAGGTCAACCCATTCTCGCCGGCTGTGCCTCAGCCCGGCGGCCAGACCAGCGGACGGCCACCGATCACGTGCACATGCAGATGGAACACGGTCTGACCGGCCTCCTCACCGCTGTTGATCACGGTGCGGAAGCCGCTCAGGCCCTCCTGGCGGGCCACCTTGGCCGCCACCAGCAGCAGATGGCCGAGCAACTGCTCGTGCTGATCGCCCGCTTCCGCCAGGTTCACCACGTGCTCCCGCGGAATCACCAGGATGTGGACGGGTGCCTGGGGCGCCACATCGCGGAAGGCCAGGCACTGCTCATCGGCATACACCTGATCGCAGGGGATCTCACCGCGCAGGATGCGGCCGAAGATCGTGTCGTTCGGCGGGGTGGCAGAGGCGTCAGCCATCAGATGAAACAGCGGTGGCACTTCACCACTGCAGGTTTGTGTGAGCCCGATGTTGGCACGATGCAGCGGAGCCGCCCTGGTAGGGCTCGAAGCCCGGGCTGTAGCGGTGGAAGTGGATATCGCGCCGGGATTACCGGGGCTTCAGGTGGTGGGCTTGGCCGATGCAGCCGTGCAGGAATCACGGCAGCGCGTGCGGGCTGCCATCCGCAACAGCGCACTGCGTATGCCCCTCACCCGCGTGATCGTGAACCTGGCTCCAGCGGATCTGCGCAAAGAGGGGCCTGCCTTCGACCTGCCGATCGCCCTGGCCGTTCTGGCCGCCAGCGGTCAACTGGATCCCGCGCAACTCGAGGGGATCTGGTGTGCCGGAGAGCTGGGCCTGGGCGGTGAACTGCGGCCGGTGCGCGGCGCGGTGGCCCTGGCCCTGGCCGCACAGCGGCATGGCGCGCGGGCCCTGCTGCTGCCGCGGGCCAACCAGCGCGAAGCCGCCCTGGTGGAGCACCTGCCGCTGGTGGTGGCCAGCAGCCTGAGCGAGGCGCTGGACTGGCTGCAGAACCCGGATCGCGCCGCCCCACCGGCCTGTGGAGCAGCAGCGAGCGCAGCGCAGCCGGAGATCGATCCGCTCGGGGATCTGGCGAGTGTGCAAGGGCAGCTGCACGGGCGACGCGCGCTGGAGATCGCCGCTGCCGGCGGCCATCACTTGCTTCTGGTGGGTCCACCCGGCAGCGGCAAAACCCTGCTGGCCCGCTGTTTACCCGGCCTGCTGCCCCCCTTGAATCGCGCCGAGCAGCTCGAGCTCACCCAGCTGTATTCCATCGCTGGATTGCTGTCGCCCGAGGGTGCATGGCTGCAGCAACGCCCCTTCCGCAGCCCCCATCACAGCTGCTCCAGTGCCGCACTGGTGGGGGGAGGCGCCAAGCTGCGGCCGGGCGAGCTCACCCTGGCCCACCGGGGGGTGCTGTTTCTGGATGAACTGGCGGAATTCCGCCGCGATGTGCTCAATCAGCTGCGCCAGCCGCTGGAGCAAGGCGAACTGTGGCTGAGCAGGGCCCGGCAACGGCTGCGCTTTCCCTGCGCGGTGAACCTGGTGGCCGCCACCAACCCCTGCGCCTGCGGCTGGGCGGGGGATCCCGAGCGCACCTGCAGCTGCGGCACCGCCCAGCAGCAGCGCTACTGGAGCCGAATCTCAGGCCCGCTGCTCGATCGCATCGATCTGCAGGTGGTGATGCGGCGGCTGGAGGGCAGCACACTCGGCGCCGGCTTCCGCGGCTCCAGCGGCGGCGAAACGAGCGCCACGGTGCGCGAGCGAGTGGCGGTGGCCCGCCAGCGCATGCTCAGGCGCAACCCCAAAGGGGTGAGCAACAGCGCGCTGAGCGCCGCTGATCTGCGCCAGTGCGGTGCGATCCAGGCGGAAGCCCTCGACCTCTGGCAGGCAGCGATCGATCAACGGGGCCTCAGCGCCCGCGCCGCCGAACGCGTGCTGCGCATGGGACGCACCATTGCGGATCTGAGCGGCGAGCCCAGCGTGGAGGCCTCAGCGATCGCCGAGGCCCTCAGCTACCGCAGCTTTGACCAGCTCAGTGCCGCAGGGGCTGATCGCGGTAGGGCTGCACACCCACCAGTGGCGGCTGGTGCTGGCGCTCCTCCAGGGGATTTCCGAAGGCATTGCCAACGCTCGAGCCAAACCAGCGGTTGAGAACCTGCATCAGCTGCTTCATGGGACACCTCTGCGGGGGGTGATCCCATCATCAACAGGCCATAAAAAAGCGGAAACCGGTAGAAACACCGGTTTCCGCCAGGGTCCCCATCCGGGGTGTTGAACCAAGCCGATCAGCGGCGGCGACGGCGCTGCTGGGCCTTGCGCTTGTACTTCTCAACCGGGGTTTCGTGGTGACGCAGGCGCTTGAGGTCGGCGAAGATCCCGGCTTTGGACACCTGGCGCTTGAAGCGGCGCAGCGCCGACTCAATGCCCTCGTTTTCGCCGACGGTGACCTGGGTCATAAACCGATCAAGAATCTGTGCAGTTTGACGATGGTAGCAAGTGCCTTGTCAGCCCTTCAGCTGCCGGCGGCGGGCATGGGCGGCGCTGCTGCCGCGGCCGCATCCGGCCAATCGGCGCGGTACACGTACACGTGGCCGAGGGTGCGACCACCGAACTGACGGCGCATCAGCTTCCAGCCCGGCTCGGGCACCAGCAGCAGAAAGCCATTGGTTGAACCACCGCTGCGGGCCACCACCAGTTCAGGACCAGCTCCTGGCTTGGTGGGCAGCGCCATCAGCAGCGTGTCGCCCGATTCCTTCACCACGCTGAGGCGATACACCGTGCCCAGATCGCTGTCGCCAATGCGCAGCGAGTAGCCGTTGCCGTCGATAAAGCGGTTGCAGATGCCGGTGAAGTCGAAGCTGGAGAGCAGCGGATCCACCACAG
>VGPP01000063.1 GCA_016882585.1 Cyanobacteria bacterium M_surface_7_m2_037 | reverse complement strand
GCTTCCTGGCGAATCGCCTGGCTGTTGATCAGTTGTTCGCGCTGCTGGCGGGCCTGGTTGAGGATTTCGTCGGCTTGTTGCCTTGCCTGATTGATGAAGTCATCTTTTTTGGCCACCAGTTCTTCCGCCTGGGCCAACTGCGGCGGCAGGGCCTCGCGCACCGCATCCATCAGTTCGATGGCGTCCTGCTCGTTCACCAGACGGCCGCCGCTGAACGGCACCCGGGTGCCATCGAGAACGATTTCCTCCAGTTGATCGAGCTGGTCGAGCACGGACGTGAGCTGCGCCTCAGCCATCGGAAACGATCAAGGGGATGACTGATTAAAAAGCCTGGCCAGGTCTTCTGCCACTCCTGTGGGCACCATGTGACCGACGCTGCCGCCAAAGCGCGCCACCTCCTTCACCACCGAGCTGCTGAGAAAGCTGTGGGTGGTGGCCGTGGCGAGGAAGAGGGTTTCCAGTTCAGGCGCCAGGCTTTTGTTGGTGTGGGCGATCTGCAGCTCGTATTCGAAGTCGCTGAGGGCACGCAAGCCCCGCAGGATCACGCCGGCACCGCAGCGCTGGGCAAAGTCCACGGTGAGGCCATCGAAGGCGGCCACCTGCACGTTGGTGAGATGCCGCGTGGCCTGGCGGATCTGCTCGAGCCGTTGCTCCACGCTGAAGCAGGGGTTTTTGCTCGGGTTGCGCAGCACCGCCACGGTGAGGCCCTGAAACAGGTTGGAACCCCGCTCAATCACATCGAGGTGACCGAGGGTGAGCGGATCGAAACTGCCGGGATAAAGGGCCTGCATGGCGCCGATCCTATGGAGTGGTGCTCGAGGGCGGTGATCCGCTCAGCCCAAGGCCCACGGGCGTTTCTAGAGTCGTCGCAGGTTTTCGTTCTCCCGGTCTTCTGCCCATGGCCCTCAACGCCGACGCCAAAAAAACGCTGCTGCGCAAGATCCCCCATGGGGTGTTCATCTGCGGCGTGGCCGAAGGCGAGGAGGTGAATGGCTTCACCGCCAGCTGGGTGACCCAGGGATCGTTCGAGCCGCCGCTGGTGGTGATGGCGGTGCGCTCCGATAGCACCAGCAACGGCATGATTCAGCGCACCGGCCGCTTCTCGCTGAACGTGCTCGCCGCCGATCAGAAGGATCTGGCCGCCGTGTTCTTCAAGCCCCAGAAGGGTGTGGGTGGCCGCTTCGATGCCGCGCCCTATCAACTGGGTGAGCTGGGCCTGCCGGTGCTCAACGATGCCCTCGGCGCTGTGGAATGCGAGCTGGTGGGTCAGGTGGCCCATGGCGATCACACCGTGTTCGTGGGTGAGGTGAAGAGCGCTGTGCTGCATCGCGATGGCGCCGCCCTCGAGCTGAGCAGCACCGGCTGGCAGTACGGCGGCTGAGCGGTAGCTGTTGAGCACGATCCAACCCCTCCTTCAGGATCCGCCCCGCCTCAAGGCGCGCCTGAAGGAGGTGCCCAGTGAGCCCGGTTGCTATCTGATGCGCGATGGCGAGGACCGCATCCTCTACATCGGCAAGGCCAAGGTGCTGCGCAACCGGGTGCGCAGCTACTTTCAGAGCGGCAGCGGCCATGGCCACTCGCCCCGCATCGCCTTGATGGTGCGGCAGGTGTGCGAGATCGAATTCATCGTGACCGACAGCGAAGCGGAAGCGCTGGCGCTGGAATCCAACCTGATCAAGAACCATCAGCCGCACTTCAATGTGCTGCTGAAGGACGACAAGAAATATCCCTATCTCTGCATCACCTGGAGCGAGGCCTACCCGCGCATCTTCATCACGCGCAAACGCCGGTTTCGCTCCCCGCTCGACCGGTTCTACGGGCCTTATGTGGATGTGGGCCTGTTGCGCCGCACCCTGGGGCTGGTGAAACGGGTGTTCCCGTTGCGCCAGCGTCCGCAGCCGCTGCACAAAGACCGCACCTGCCTCAACTACGACATCGGCCGCTGCCCGGGGGTCTGCCAGGAAAAGATCAGCTCCGACGACTACCACCACACCCTCAGGCAGGTGGCGATGGTGTTCCAGGGCCGCAATGAAGAGCTGCTGCAGCTGCTGCAGGAGCAGATGGAGCGCTACGCCGAGCGCCTCGATTTTGAAAGTGCTGCGAGGGTGCGCGATCAGCTGCAAGGCATCGACACGCTCACGGCCGATCAGAAAATGAGCATCGGCGACAGCTCCGTGAGCCGGGATGTGTTGGCTCTGGCGGCCGACGAACGGGTGGCGGCGGTGCAGTTGTTTCAGATGCGTGCCGGCAAGCTGGTGGGTCGGCTCGGTTTCACCGCCGATGCGATCGGGATGCCTCCGGCGGAAGAGGGGGCCGGCGGTGAGCTGCCGCCCTCCCCGGAGCGGTCAGCAGCCCTCGGCCGCGTGCTGCAGACCGTGGTGGAGGAGCACTACAGCCAGGTGGAGCCCGTGGAGATTCCGCCGGAACTGCTCTTGCAGGTGCCGCTGCCTCAGCAGGAGCTGATCGAGGAGTGGCTGTCCGAACTGCGCGGCCGCAAGGTGAAGCTGGCGGTGCCGCAACGCTCGCAAAAGGCGGATCTGATCGAACTGGTGCAGCGCAACGCAAGCTATGAGCTGGAACGCGCCCGCCGCGCCAGCGAGCAGAACCTGCTGGCCACTGAGGATCTGGCCCAACTGCTGGAGCTGCCAAGCCCACCGCGGCGGATCGAGGGCTACGACATCAGCCACATCCAGGGCAGCGATGCGGTGGCTTCGCAGGTGGTGTTCATCGACGGCCTGCCGGCCAAGCAGCACTACCGCAAATACAAGATCCAGAGCAGCAGCGTTCGAGCTGGCCACTCGGACGACTTCATGAGCATGGCCGAGGTGATCCGCCGCCGCTTCCGCCGCTGGGCCCAGGCCAAGGCGGAGGGGGCCGATCTGCGCGAACTGCGCCGCTCCGCCGGCAGCGCTCTGCACACCGGTGGGCTGAACGACTGGCCGGATGTGGTGATGATCGATGGCGGCAAGGGCCAGCTCTCCGCCGTGATGGAGGCCTTGCGGGAACTGAATCTCGATGAAGAGCTGGTGGTGTGCTCGCTGGCCAAGCAGCGCGAGGAAGTGTTCATTCCTGGTGCCAAAGAGCCGTTGGAGAGCGACGCTGAGCAGCTGGGGGTGCAATTGCTGCGCCGTCTGCGCGATGAGGCCCACCGCTTCGCCGTGAGCTTCCACCGCCAGCAGCGCGGTGAGCGGATGAAACGATCCCGCCTCTCCGATATCCCGGGCATGGGTCCGAAGCGGATCAAGGAGTTGCTGGCCCACTTCCGCTCGATTGATGCGATCCAGCTCGCCAGCGTGGAAACCCTGGCGGCCGCGCCAGGCATGGGGCCGGGCATGGCCAAGGTGGTGTGGGAGTACTTCCACCCGCAGGAGCTGGAGGCGCCAGCCGAGCTGGAGAATGAACAACCGCTGGAGCTGGCCGGTTGAAGAGAACGCCCGCCCTGGCTTGCGCCCTGGCGCTACTGATCGCCCTGTGGGCCTGGGTGCAGCCGGCAGCCGCAGCGCCGGGGTTGTGCGTGGGGCCGATCTGCGGCGATGAAATCACCCGCAGCGCCAAACACCATTTCCAGCTGCGCATGCGCGTGAGCGATCAGCTCGGCCATCGCGAACGGCTCACCGTGGATTGCCGCAACGGCGCGCTCAGCCCAGCCGCTGGCCTGGTGGAACGGGGGTTTGCCGCCGCCGTGGCCCGTAAGGCCTGCCGCTTGGCGGGAGAAGCGCCGGTATGACCGTTGGCATCTGGGTGCTCGGGGATCAGCTCAACGCGGCTCAGAGCGCTCTGGCTGGTGTGGATCCCTCGGCGGCGCGGGTGCTGCTGGTGGAGAGCAGCTCGGTGCTGCAGCGCCGCGCCTATCACCGCCAGAAGCTGGTGCTGGTGTGGAGCGCCATGCGCCACTTCGCCGAGGAGCTGCGCGCTGCCGGCTGGGCGGTGGACCACGTGGAGAGCGAGAGCTTCGGCGCGGCGGTGCGCGACTGGATCGCCTCTGCCGGGATCAGCGAGCTGCGCTTGATGGACCCGGCCGATCGCGGGTTCCGCCAGGCGATCGAGGCGTTGCAGCTGCCGGTGCCGCTGCAGTGGATCGCCAGCAATGCCTTCCTCTGGGGCCGCGAGGAGTTCGCTGCCTGGGCTCAGGGCTACAAGCAGCTGCGCCTGGAGCTCTTCTATCGGGAGGGGCGCCGCCGCTTCGGTGTGCTGATGGAGGGCGAGGGCAAGGCGGCCCAGCCGCTCGGCGGCCAGTGGAACTTCGACGCCGAGAACCGCAAACCGCCGCCGAAGGGCCTGCAGGGGCCGGCGCCGCTCTGGTTCGAGCCGGATGCGATCACGCAGGCGGTGATCACCAAGCTCAAGCGGATCGATCAGGAGCGGGCCGAGGCAGGCTTGCCACCGCTGCCCGGTGATCTGGAGCCCTTCCGCTGGGCCGTGACCCGCGAGCAGGCCCTGGCGGTGCTGGAGCACTTCATCGCCACCCGCCTGGATGGTTTCGGCCCGTATCAGGACGCGATGGTGAGCGGTGAGCCCACCCTCTGGCATGCCCTGCTCTCGCCCTACCTGAATCTGGGGCTGCTGCATCCGCTGGAGGTGATCCGCCGCCTCGAGCAGGCGGGCCTGGAGCAGCAGGTGCCGCTCGCTGGCCTGGAAGGCGTGATCCGCCAGATCCTCGGCTGGCGCGAATACACCCATGGCCTCTACCACTGGTTCGGTGCCGACTACCCGGCCCTGAACCATTTCGAAGCTGAGCAGCCGCTGCCGCCGAGCTTCGAGCAGCTGGGTGGCAGCGGCCTGAACTGCCTCGACAGCGTGTTTGCTGAGCTGCGCAGCAACGGCTACGCCCACCACATCCAGCGCCTGATGGTGCTGGCCAACTACGGCCTGATCGCCGGCCTCGATCCCCAGGCGCTCACCGCCTGGTTCCACCGCATGTTCATCGACGGCCACGACTGGGTGATGCAGACCAACGTGATCGGCATGGGCCTGTTCGCCGATGGCGGGCGCCTCGCCAGCAAGCCCTACGCCGCCAGCGGCAACTACATCAAGCGGATGAGCACCTATTGCAAGGGCTGCCGCTACGACGTGAAACAGCGCACCGGTCCCAAGGCCTGCCCGTTCAACAGCCTCTACTGGGATTTCCTCGATCGCCACGCCGAAAGCCTGCGCCGCAACCCACGCATGGGGCTGGTGATGAAGCAGCTGGAGAAGCTGCCTGAGGCAGAACTGGAGCAGATCCGCGAGGCGGCTCAGCAGCATCGCCACCAAATGGTTGCAACGGTTGCTTGACAGGGGCAGCCCCGCGACGGATCCTTGGCATCCACCAGATCTGGGTTCATGAGCCAGGGCGCCACCACCACTAGTGCTCAAGCGGTTGAGGTGCATGCCCTCGACGTGGAGCTGCCGGTGGATCTGGCGAAGGCTGTTGAGGGCTACGTGGCGCAGCGTCCTGGGTTGGATCCCGCCCGTCTGGTGCAGACCGCCCTGGCTCAGTTCCTGGTGCAGCAGGGCGGAGCCCGGCCTGAGGTGCGCGAGCTTTACCTTGATGGCCTGTTCGGCACCGGTCTGTGATCGCCCCCCTGGCAGCCCTTCCGCCTGAGGCTTACCTCTGGTTCAAAACCCTCCACATCGTGGGGGTTGTGGTGTGGTTCGCCGGGTTGTTCTATCTGGTGCGCCTGTTCATCTATCACCGCGAGGCGGAAGAGCTGGAGCCCGCCTTGCGCGCCCCCTTCCAGGCCCAGTACGCCCTGATGGAGAAGCGTCTGGCCAACATCATCACCACCCCCGGCATGGTGGTGGCCGTGAGCATGGCGATCGGCCTGTTGGTGAGCAACCCGGCCTGGCTGCACCAGGGATGGATGCACGCCAAGCTGGCCTTTGTGGCGGCCTTGCTGGCGTACCACGCCTTTTGTTACCGGCTCATGGGTCAGCTGCAGAACGGCAGCTGCGGGTGGAGCCCCAAGCAGCTGCGCGCGCTCAACGAGCTGCCCACTCTGCTGTTGGTGATCGTGGTGATGCTGGTGGTGTTCAAGAACCAGTTCCCCACGGGTGCTGCCACCTGGTTCATCGTGGCGCTGGTGGTGTTCATGGCCGCATCGATTCAGTTCTATGCGCGCTGGCGCCGCCTGCGGGCTGAACGTGAAGCCGCCGCTGGCGCCGCCTGAAGCCATGGCCAGCCATCCCCTGCGTGCCGTTCTGGAGCAGGTGGAGGCCAGCAGCTGCCCGGGCCGGCTCAACTTCCACTGCCACACCATCCATAGCGACGGCAGCCTCAGGCCGGAGCAGTTAGGCCAGCAGGCCTTGGCCCTGGGGCTGGAGCATCTGGCGGTGACCGATCACCACAGCACCGCAGCCTTTGCTCCGCTGCAGGGCTGGTTTGCCGAGCAGGCCCAGGTCGGAGCCCGGGTGCCGCAGCTGTGGAGCGGGATGGAAATCAGCTGCTTGCTGGAGAGCTGTCTGGTGCACGTGCTGGCCCTGGGCTTTGAACCTGGCCATGGAGCCCTTGAGCCCTACCGGCAGGGCCAGGCCCCGATCGGCCCAGAACTTCAGGCCGCCACCGTGGTGGAGCGCATTCACGCGGCGGGTGGTCTGGCGCTGCTGGCCCACCCCGGTCGTTACCGGCTCAGCTTTCAGCGCTTGATCCCTGCCGCCGCTGCGCTCGGTTTCGATGGGGGCGAGGCCTATTACGACTACGCGATGCAGCCGCGCTGGCAGCCCACGCCAGTTGTGTGTGATGCGATTGCTCGCCTCTTAGACGATCACGCACTTCTGCGAAGTTGCGGTACCGATACCCATGGCCTCGAGCTCTGTGGCCGCTAGGGTTCCCGGAGCATTCATCCCCTGCCGATGGGCCTGTTTGATCGTCTGCTCGGTGGCAACAAGTCGGTGAGCGTCACCGGCGCAGCGAAGCCCGCCAAGAAGCAAGAGGAAGCCTTCTTCCTGGATGCCGATGCCTCCAGCAGCATGGGCAACGTGGAGTTCATGCGTCGCTCGAACACCATCCGCCACACCTTCCCCGGCACCGCCAGCAGCCCCGGCGATAAGGAGCTGGTGGAAGAGGTGGCCTCGATGGAAATGCGCCGCGAGAAAGCCACCCCGGGCCTCGGTGGTGTGGAAGAGGTGCAGGAAGAGATCAACCTCACCGGTGGCATTCCCAAGCCGGTGAAGAAGACCTTCGCTGAGCAGATGAGCAAGGCGGAGCTCGACCAGCGCATGAAGGGTTCGGCCGTGGGGGTGAACACCCCTGGCCAGGCCAACCCCAAGCTGCAGAGCCCCCAAGAGGCCCAGCCTCAGATCGCCACCCAGCAACAGGCCAGCAAGCCCGGCGACATCGGTGCCTTCAAAGGTTGGGTGAAAGACCTCTGATCGCTTAGCGCTCCACCAGCGCTTCCGCTTCAAGCACCAGCTGGCGCAGGCGCTCCAGCTGGTTTTGTTGTGCGCCACTCCAGAGGCCGCGGTGGTGGGCTTCCAGCAACCGCTCCGCCATGTCGCGCAGGGCCCAGGGGTTGGCGCGCCGCAGAAACTCCAGCACCGCCGGATCGTTCAGCCACTGTTCGCTGATCGCGCCGTAGCTCCAGTCGGGCACGCGGCCGGTGCTGGCGTCGTAAGCGAACAGATAGTCGAGGCTGGCGGCCATCTCGAAGCCGCCCTTGTAGCCGTGCTGCTGCATCCCCTCGATCCAGCGGGGGTTGAGCACGCGCGAGCGCAGCACCTTGTCGAATTCCCGCTCCAGGCGGTGCATCCGCGGCCGCTGGTGCCGCGAATGATCGCCAAACCACAGCTGCGGCGCCCTGCCGGACACCGCCTCCACCGCGGCCGCCAGGCCGCCCTGGAACTGGTAGTAGTCGTCGGAATCGAAGAGATCGTGCTCGCGGTTGTCCTGGTTGTGCAGCACCACCTGCACACCCGCCAGCCGCTGCTCGAAGCCCTGGCGATCGGCGGCGATGCGCAGGCCAGGCCCCTGACCATCGGCGCCGCCGAGGCCCTCGTAGCGCCAGCTGCTCCAGTTCAAGTAGGCGGCCGCCAGATCGGCCCGGCTTTCCCATTCGCCGCTGTCGATTAGACCCTGCAGGCCGGCGCCGTAGGCCCCTGGCGCCGAGCCATACACCCGCCAGGCGTGGCCATCGCGCTGGGCCGCCGCCGCCAGGGGGTTCTCTTCGGCCGGTTCATCGGCCGCTGCCACCAGCGCTGTGGCCCGGTTGAACCAGGCCACCAGCTGCGGGAAGGCATCGCGGAACAGGCCGGAGATGCGCAGGGTCACATCCACCCTTGGCCGGCCCAGCTGCCGCAGCGGGATCAGCTCCAGATCCACCAAGCGCCGGCTGGGGCCATCCCACACCGGCCGCACCCCCAGCAGCGCCAGGGCCTGGGCGATGTCCTCACCGCCGTTGCGCATCGTGCTGGTGCCCCACACCGAGAGGGCCAGCTGCTGCAGCGGTTCGCCCTCCTGCATCAGGTGTTGATCAAGCAGCAGCTCGGCGCTGCGGCGGCCCAGATCCCAGGCGGCCTCGGTGGGCAGCCCGCGCAGATCCACGCTGTAGAAGTTGCGGCCGGTGGGCAGCAAATCCGGGCGGCCGCGGGTGGGGGCGCCGGAGGGGCCAGCGGCGATGCGCCCGCCGGCCACGGCCGTGAGGAAGGCCTGCTGCTCGGCCTGGCCGCAGCGCAGCAGGTTGGGCACCAGCCCCGTTTGCAGCCGCTGCAGTACGGCCTGGATGTGCTCGCCGGCCTGGGGCTGGTGGGCGGGTGATTCCCCCTGCGCCTGGCCGAGGAGTGCAGCGCAGTGGTCCATGGCCTGCTGCTCCAGCCAGTCCACCGCATCGCCCACGCGCCGGGGTTGCGGGATCCCTAGGGCTTGCAGCGTGCGCTGATCCTCCGGGCTCAGCGCCGCTTCCTCGGGCTCGGCCCAGGGGTCGAGCTCCAGCCCGAGATCGCGCGCGATCGCCTGGGTGAGGCCCGGGCCCTGCTCCTGCGGTGGGCGGGCCAGGCAGGCCAGCAGTTCCGCCAGCGCCTCGGGATCCGGCAGCGCCCCGAAGCGGTGCAACCCGGTGCGCACCTGCGCCTCCTTCAGCTCGCAGAGGTAGCCATCAGCGGCATCCAGCGGGTCGCCATCGCTGTCTCCGCCGAGGAGATCGGGCAACTCCAGCTCCGCCAGCCGCTGCAGCACGCGGCTGCGCAACCCTTCACTGCGGGGGCTGCCGAGCTGCATCGCCTCCCAGTATTCGTCGATCAGGGCTTCCAGCTCACGCAGATCGCCGTGCAGGCCGGCGCGCCCCAAAGGAGGGGTGAGGTGATCGAGAATCACGGCTTGGGCGCGGCGCTTGGCCTGGGAGCCTTCGCCGGGGTCGTTCACGATGAAGGGATAGAGGTGGGGCATCGGCCCCAGCGCCCACTCGGGGAAGCAGCTGGCGGAGAGCCCCAGCCCCTTGCCCGGTAGCCATTCGAGGTTGCCGTGCTTGCCCACATGGCACACCAGCTGCACGCCGGCCTCCTGGCGCAGCCAGAGGTACTGGGCCAGGTAGGCGTGGGGCGGCGGCAGATCGGGGCAGTGGTAGCTGAGGCTCGGGTCGCGGTCATAGCCGCGCTCCGGCTGGATCAGCACGATCACCTGCCCGAAGCGCAGC
>VGPP01000062.1 GCA_016882585.1 Cyanobacteria bacterium M_surface_7_m2_037 | reverse complement strand
GGCGGTGCCGGCTGGATGGCCAACAAACCGGTGGGCACGCGCTTCCCCTTCTGGGAGGCGGCCACCGAGATGATCCGGGTGAGCGACAACAGCGCCACCAACCTGCTGATCAAGCGCCTGGGCGGAAAAGTTGCCCTCAACGCCCGCTTCCAGGCCATGGGCCTCACGGCCACGGTGGTGAACAACTGGCTGCCGGATCTCGATGGCACTAACACCACCAGCTCCCTGGATCTGGCCCGCTCGATCGCGCTGGTGGATACGGGCGAGATGCTCAGCCCGCGCGCCCGTGATCTGTTCCGCGGCGTGATGGGCACCTCCCGCACCAACACCCTGCTGCCCCTGGGCCTGCTGATGGGCCTGGGCGGCGATTCCGCCGACCCAGACAGCGCCCTGCTCGCCCACGGCGTGACCGTGCTCAACAAAACCGGCGACATCGGCATCGCCTACGCCGATGGCGGCCTGATCGAGCTGCCCAACGGCCAACGGGCCGTGGCCGCTTTCATGGTGAAAGGCCCCTTCAACGACCCCCGCTCCACCGACCTGATCCGCGCCATGGCCGCCGAGGTGGCCCGGGCCCTGATCGGCAAGCCAGGCGGAACCGCACCCGCTGCGTCCCGATGATCCTGCCCTTGCTACTGGCGGCCGCACCGGCTGCCACCACCCCGGCGGCCCCTGCTCCGCCGGCACCGGTTCTGCGGCCGCAGACCGTGGCACCCCTGCCCGGCGGCCTGGATCAGGTGCTGGTGGTGAACGACAACAACCCCGAACTGATTTCCGGGCCCGGGATCCTGCTCTCCACCTTCCCGGCTGCCGGGCGGCCCAAGCCCGATGCCCATCTCGATGTGGCGCTGAACGGTCGGTTTGATCTGTTCAGCCACCACGTGTATGCCGGCAAGCCAGACAGCCTCGATTCCACCCTCTGGCTGGCCGTGGTGGCGCAGCCCCGCGGCAGCCAACCGGTAACGCTGCAACTGCTGGGGGGCTCCACGGCGCTCTCGCAGGCCACCGACAAGCAACAGCAGGACGCCCCCTTTCTGCCCCTGCCGGCGCTGATGCCGCAGGACGGCCATGTGTACAGCGGCCCCGGCAGCCGCGTGGCCACCGAATTGCTGGCCCGCCAGCGCAATCCACTGATCCCTGAGCGGTGGACCCTGACGCCGGGGCGGCCGAGCACGCTGCTCGTGCTGCCGATCCCGGTGAAGGGGCTTCACCCCCTGCTCAATGGCCGCAACCTGCAGCTGCGCCTGCAGAGCTCGGGCCCGGTGAGCATGGCCACCCTGGCGGCCTACGGCACAGGGCATCAACCGCCAGCGCCAAGCAGCTGGGCGGACTTGCTCAACGGCGGCCTCAGCCCCAAGGAGCACAAGCCCACCCCGCGCGGCGCCAGCGGCCGGATCGTGTATTCCCGCGTGAGCGGTGTGCAGATCGGCAGCATCTGGAACGGCACGATCACCGACCCCGGCAAGCCCTATTTGTCGGCCAGCCGAGCCCCGATCTCCTGGCCGATCGCTTCATTGGATCGGGGCAGCCTCGGCACCGGCCAGGTGCAGACGGCCGAGCTCAAAGCCTTCTACCCCGGCACCGCCTGGGCCGCCCACGGCAATTACGGCGTGGAATACAACCTGGCGATTCCGCTGCGCAA
Organism: Cyanobacteria bacterium M_surface_7_m2_037; assembly: GCA_016882585.1. GTDB lineage: Bacteria > Cyanobacteriota > Cyanobacteriia > PCC-6307 > Cyanobiaceae > Vulcanococcus. Next base: position 7,970 of record VGPP01000062.1, on the reverse strand, counting down.
CACCGGCAGCAAGCCCGTGCAGCTGGAGCTGGCCTTCGAATCACCGCTGAAGAGCGATCAGGCCCAGGGCGGCCTGCGCTTCAATCCCGAGCCCGGCAAATCGGTGATGTTCCGCGGCACGGTGGAGGCCAGCGGACTCGACGCTGACAACGGCACCGCCGCCGGTCGCCGCAGTTTCCACCTGGTGCAGCGGGTGGGGCAGCAGGGGCCGGCCCTGGGCACCGTGAGCCTGGCGCCGGGAGCCAGCCGGCAGCTGCGGGTGCGCCTGATCTACCCAGCCGATGCCACGCCGCCCCAGGTGCTGAGCCTGCTGCCTGTGAAACAATCCCCCGAACAGACCGCTTCACATCACTGATGCAAGCCCGCAAGCGCAGGGTCTTCCCCTTCACCGCCATCGTGGGTCAGGAGGAGATGAAGCTCGCCCTGCTGCTCAACGTGATCGATCCCCGCATTGGCGGCGTGATGATCATGGGCGACCGCGGCACCGGCAAGAGCACCACCATCCGCGCCCTGGCGGATCTGCTGCCCAAGATCGACGTGGTGGCGGGCGATCCCTACAACAGTTCGGCCACCGATCCCGACCTCCAGAGCGCTGAGGTGCGTCAGCGGGCCGAGCACGGCGAACAGCTGCCCACCGAGAAGCGTCAGGTGCCGATGGTGGACCTGCCCCTGGGCGCCACCGAAGACCGCCTCTGCGGCACGATCGACATCGAGAAGGCCCTGAGCGAGGGCGTGCGCGCCTTTGAACCCGGCCTGCTGGCCAAGGCCAACCGCGGCCTGCTCTACGTGGATGAGGTGAACCTCCTCGACGACCACCTGGTGGACGTGCTGCTGGATTCGGCCGCCTCCGGCTGGAACACCGTGGAGCGCGAGGGCGTGAGCGTGCGCCACCCGGCCCGCTTTGTGCTGATCGGCTCCGGTAACCCCGAAGAAGGCGAGCTGCGCCCGCAGCTGCTCGATCGCTTCGGCATGAGCGTGGAAGTGCGCACCGTGCGCGATCCCGAGCTGCGCGTGCAGGTGGTGGATCAGCGCACCGCCTTCGACAACGACCCCGACGGCTTCAACAACGCGGTGCAGACCACCCAGGACGGCCTGCAGGCCCGGGTGGTGGAGGCCCAGAACCGCCTGCCCCAGGTGCAGATCGACGACGACCTGCGCATCCGCATCTCCGCCATCTGCGGTGAGCTGGACGTGGATGGCCTGCGCGGCGACATCGTGACCAACCGCGCCGCCCGCGCCCTGGCCGCCTTCGAGGGCCGCACCGAGGTGACCGAAGACGACGTGGCCCGCGTGGCCGCCTGCTGCCTGCGCCACCGCCTGCGCAAGGACCCCCTCGAGCAGATCGACTCCGGCGATCGCGTGGTGAAGGTGTTCTGCAAGGTGTTCGAGCGTCCCGAATCCAGCGACCGCGGCGCCTTTGAACTGGCCCTGGCGGCCTGATGCAGCGCCGGGGGCACCGATGGTGATCCTCGGCCTCGACCCCGGCCTGGCTCGGGTGGGCTATGGCGTGATCGAGGTGGAAGGCACCCCGGGCCGCGGTCGCCAGCAACTGCTCGATTGCGGCATCATCCGCACCGATCCCGGCCGCAGTGAGGGGGAGCGGATGGTGGAGATCGCCCGTGATCTTCGCCAGCTGATCCGCGCCTGGCGGCCGCAGCTAGCGGTGGTGGAGAAATTTTTCTTCTACCGCTCCAGCACCACGATCTCGGTGGTGCAGGCCCGCGGGGTGCTGATGATGACCCTGGCGCGCTTCCAGATCCCCGTGGCGGAATTCCCGCCGATGCAGATCAAGCTGGCTCTAGCGGGCCACGGCCACGCCGACAAAGACGACGTGCTTGCCGCGGTGATGCGCGAGCTCAACCTCGACACCCCGCCCCGCCCCGATGACGCCGCTGATGCCCTGGCGGCAGCGCTCACCGGCTGGTTCCAGCGATGAAGTCCGCCGCCGCCACCAGCACCAAAGCCGAGCTGCGCCGGTTGTATCGCGAGCAACGGCTGCAGCATCGACCCGCAGCCGAAGCCGGCATGCAAAGGGCTGCCCTGGCTCTGGCTGGGCAACTACAAGGCGAGCAACAATTCGGGCTGTACTGGCCTCTCAAGGGCGAGGCCGACCTCAGGCATCTGGCCGATCACCCAGGCCTGCGCAATCGGCTGGCCCTGCCGCGCGTGGAGCGCGGGCAACTGCGCTACCGGCACTGGCAACCGGGCGCGGACCTCAGCCCCGATGACACCGGTATTCCCGCACCAGAACACGGGCCAGATCTCAACGCCAGCGCCCTGGGGCTGCTGCTGGCCCCAGCCCTGGCCTTTGACCAACGCGGGTTCCGCCTGGGCTACGGCGGCGGCTGGTTTGATCGCCTGCGCAGCGATCCGCAGTGGCAGGCCATTCCCGCCCTGGCAGTGCTGCCAGCCGCCTGCCTGGTGGAAGAGCTGCCGCGGGAGCCCTGGGATGTGCCGTTTGCCGGTTGGCTGGATGAACACGGCATCCATTGGTTGCAAGCTGTGTAAACCTCCCCTGCACCCACGCAGCGCTGAGCAGGCTTTGGCAGGATCACTGCAGGCAAAGACCTCTTCTGTGGATCTCCAGGCCAACGACGCGTTTCAGTCCGCCAGCAATGCCAGCCGGCGTACGCCCGGCATCCGCGTGAACCGTGGCACCGCAGCGGAGCAGGTGCTGGCCGCTGAACTGAGCGGGCGCCAGGAGAGCGGTGATGCCCTCTCGATGATGGTGAGCTCCATGGTGCACATGGTGCAGGCCGGTAAAACCCGCAGCACCAGCAGCCGCTGGTCGGCCTGAAGTCCAAGCGCTTAGCTGGCCCCAGCCTTCCTTCGGCACAGCGATGACACAACCCGTTTCCACCGCTCTGCGCGCCCTAGCTCTGGCTCTGCTGCTCAGCCCTGCAGCGGCCCAGGCCCATGGCATCGAAAGCAGCCTCACCCGGCTGGAATCCCTCACCAACAGCCTGGTGCTGGAGAGCCGCTTCTCCAATGGCGAACCCACCAGCGACGCCGTGGTACGCCTGGTGGCCCCAGACGGTGAATCCCTCGAGCTGGGCCGCACCAATGCCGAGGGACAACTGAGCTTCGCCCTGCCCAAACAGGCCAATGGCGAGTGGGAGCTGCAGGTGGATGGGGGTCCTGGCCACCGCGACTACCTCGAGATGCCAGTGAAAGCCGGCCAAGCCCAGCTGGATCAGATCAGCCGCCACCACCACTCCAATCCGCTGCCCTGGCTCAGCGCCCTGGGCGCAACTGCCATGCTGCTGGGGCTCCAGCGCATGCGTCGTTTCCGTTGATGGCCACCGGCAGCGAGAAGCTCGATCAGATTGTTGAACGCCTGAAAGGCACCGCCGATCCCAAGCGGCGCTACGAATACGTGCTCTGGCTGGCCAAAAAGCTGCAACCGCTGCCAGAGGAATTCCGCAACGACGCCTTCAAGGTGAAGGGCTGTGTGTCGCAGGTGTATGTGGTGGGGCAGCTGGTGGACGGCAAGCTGCACTGGCAGGGCGATTCCGATGCCGCCATCACCAAAGGCCTGCTGGCGCTGCTGATCGAAGGGCTTGAAGGGCTGGATCCCGCTGCCGCCGCTGACATCGATCCGGGCTTCCTCAGCGAAACAGGCTTGCAGGCCAGCCTCACGCCCTCTCGCGCCAATGGCTTTCTCAACATCCTCAAGATGATGCAGGCCCAGGCCAGTGCCCTGGCGGCCGGCTGATTTCTAGGATCTGCCCTTTAACGGATTGGGCGGCATGACCATCGGCATCGGCTTGCTCGGGCTTGGCACGGTGGGAGCAGGCGTGGCCGAGATCCTGCTCAATCCCCAGGGCCGCCATCCGCTGGTGGGGCAGCTCGCGCTCAAACGCGTGGCTGTGCGCGATCTGAACCGCCCACGGCCGGTGGAACTTCCCGCTGAGATTGTCTGCACCGATCCGCTGCAGGTGGTGAACGACCCCGCGGTGGACATCGTGGTGGAGGTGATGGGCGGTCTGGAGCCGGCCCGCAGCCTGATCCTTGCGGCCATCGCCGCGGGTAAGCCGGTGGTGACAGCCAACAAGGCGGTGATCGCCCGCTACGGCGAAGAGATCGCCGCCGCTGCAGCCGAGCAGGGGGTGTACGTGCTGATCGAAGCCGCCGTGGGCGGCGGCATTCCGATCATCGAACCACTCAAACAATCCCTGGGGGGCAACCGCATTCAGCGGGTGAGCGGCATCATCAACGGCACCACCAATTACATCCTCAGCCGCATGGCGGATGAGGGCGCCGCCTACGGCGATGTGCTGGCGGATGCCCAGCGCCTGGGCTACGCCGAAGCCGATCCCGCCGCTGATGTGGAAGGTGGCGACGCCGCCGACAAGATCGCCATTCTTTCGGGCCTGGCCTACGGCGGCTCGATCGAGCGCAGCGCCATCCCCACCGAAGGCATCAACCGCCTCGATGCCCGCGACGTGAACTACGCCGCCCAGCTCGGCTACGTGGTGAAGCTCGTGGCCACTGCCCAGTTCCTCGGCACCGACGCCGATGACACGGTGCAGCTGGATGTGCGCGTCAGCCCCACCCTGCTCCCCAAAGACCACCCGCTGGCGGGGGTGCACGGCGTGAACAACGCGATCCTGGTGGAGGGCGATCCGGTGGGGCGCGTGATGTTCTACGGCCCTGGCGCCGGCGCGGGCCCCACCGCCTCCGCCGTGGTGGCCGACATCTTGAACATCGCCGGCATCCGCGAGGCCACGGGTCAGGGCGGCGGCCTCGACCCGCTGCTGGCCGCCAGCCGCTGGCGCTCCTGCCGCCTGGTGGATCCGGGCGAGACGCAGCACCGCAACTACCTGCGCCTGCAAACGGGCGATCAGGCTGGTGTGATCGGTCGCATCGGCAGCTGCTTCGGGGATGAGGGCGTGTCGATCCGCTCAATCGTGCAATTCGAAACCAGCGGTGCCTGTGCGGATGCGGAGATTGTGGTGATCACCCACGAGGTGCAGGAGGCGAAATTCCGCCGAGCCCTCGCCGCCATCACAGCCCTGGACGACGTGACGGCCGTGGCGGCCTACCTGCGCACGCTCTGAGCCGGCGCTGAGGCAGATTGGACACAAAGCGAGAACGACCCCGCACTGCTGCGCCATCTGAATCCGCTGACGCAGCGCTTGCTTTGTAGCGACGAGAACCTTTGATCAGCCCATCGCCGAGAAGGCTGTTGTTCAGATCCTTCTTTCTCTCAGCGCCACCACCGCTCTGTTTCACACCCGAACCATGACCCTGCATCAGGGTGATTGCATCACCCTCACCAGCGACGAAAACCTGTATCAGGTGATCGGCGTGGATGATCGCCACAACCGCTGCTGGGTGCGGCGCTGGCCGCTGGCCCGCCACGGCTCACCCGTGTTTGAAATTTCCCTGCAGCAAGTGGCCAGCCACAGCCACCACCACCCCCCTCGCCTTGTGCATGGGGCTTGAATAAGCGGGCTTGCCCGCAACCTTGACCCGCCGCCCCCTGTTTCGCTTAGCCCTGGCGGCCCTGCTTCCGGCCGTGGCCTTGCTGTCCGGCTGTCAGCCTCCCCATCCCAGCGGCCAGTTGGTGGTGGCCAGTAAGAGCAGCCTGGCCTCGGTGGATCCGGTGGATGTGACCACCCACGCCGGCCTGCAACTGCTCAGCGCCATCGGTGATCCGCTTTACAGCGCCTCGGCCGATGGCCAGCTGAAGCCGCACCTAGCCACAGCCTTACCCCAGATCAGCCCGGATGGCCTCAGAGCCCGCATCCCCCTGCGGCGCGATGTGCTGTTTCACGACGGCAGCCGCTTTGATGCCGCGGCCATGGTGTTCAGCCTGGAGCGCTTCCGCAGCCTGGCCAAGCTGGGCTACCTGCTCGACGACCGCATCAGCGGCGTGCGAGCCAGCGGGCCCTATGAACTGGAGCTGCAGCTGAAGCGGCCCTACAGCGCCCTGCCAGCGCTGCTCAGCTCGATCAGCCTCACGCCGCTCTCGCCCAAGGCCTACCGGCAGCACCAGAGCAAACCCCTGGCGGATCGCTTCGTGGGCACCGGCCCCTACCGGCTGGTGAGCAGCAGCCCCCAGAAACAAACCCTGCTGCCGTTCACGCGCTACTGGGGCCCAGCGCCACGCAACAGCGGCCTGCACCTGGTCACCCTCAGTAACTCCACCGCCCTGTTTGGCGCGCTGGTGAGTGGCGAGGTGGATGTGCTCACCTCCTCCGGGATGGACAGCGACCAACAGCGCGCTCTGGCGCAGCGCGCCCAGCAGGGGCGCTTGGTGGAGGGCATCGGCCCCGCCGGGGAAATCGGCTATCTCACGCTGCTCAGTGATCGTCCACCGCTCAACCAGCCGCTGCTGCGCCAGGCCGTGGCCCTGAGCCTGAATCGTGAGCTGATCAGCCAACGGGTGAGTTATGGCATCCGCGCTCCGCTGCGCTCGCTGGTGCCACCGCCGCTCGCAGGTTCAGAGCCGCCGGCCTGGCCGGCCTACAACCCCACCCGAGCGCGCCAGCTGTACAAACAAGCCGGGTATTGCCAGGGGAAGGTGTTCACCCTGCCGCTCACCTTCCGCTCGAATGTGCCGGCCGACAAGTTGTTTGCCCTCACCTGGAAAGCCCAGCTGCAACGCGACCTCAGCGACTGCGTGCAGCTGGAGATCACCGGCGTGGAATCCACCACGGCCTATCGCCAGCTGGCCGATGGCGCCTTTCCGATGATCCTGTTCGACTGGAGCGCCGACTACCCCGATCCCGACATCTACCTGGCGCCGATGCTCGCCTGCAGCAAGGCCAAAGGCGAGCAGTGCCTGGAGGGCAACGCCGCCGCCGCCGGCAGCTTCTGGAGCGCGCCGGGGCTGCAGGCGGAACTGGAGGCGAGCGAACGGCTGAGCGGCCCAGAGCGCCTGCCGCTGCTGCGTCAGCTGCAGCAGCGCACGGCCACTGCAGCGGCCTATATCCCGGTGTGGCAGGTGGCGCCGCGGGCCTGGGCGCAGCCGCAGCTGCGCCAACCCGTGTTTGATGGCAGCGGCCGCCTGGTGCTGCAGGCGCTGAGTATCCGATGAGTCGCCGTCGTCACCTGCTGCGTTATCTGACCAGCCGACTGGCGCTGGTGCCCGTGATGCTCTGGCTGATCGCCAGCTTGGTGTTCCTGCTGCTGCGCGTGGCACCGGGGGATCCGATCGATGCCCTGCTGGGGTTGCGAGCACCGCCGGAAGCCCGGGCTTTGCTGCGCCAGCAGCTGGGCCTCGATCAGCCCCTGCTGGTGCAATACGGCCGCTATCTGGCTGATCTGCTGCACGGCCAGCTGGGCAACTCACTCACCAACAACGAACCGGTTACGGCCGTGATCGGCCACAGCCTGCCCGCCAGCCTGGAGCTGGGCGTGGTGGCGCTGTTGATTGCGGCGGTGCTGGGACTCGCGGTGGGCTTCAGCGGCATCGCCCGGCCGGAGGGCAAAACCGATCTGGCGGGGCGGCTCTATGGCATCGGCACCTATGCCCTGCCTCCCTTCTGGGCCGCGATGGTGGTGCAGCTGGTGTTCGCCGTGTGGCTGGGTTGGCTGCCGGTGGGCGGCCGCTTCCCGGCCACCGTGGTACCACCGGCTGGCAGCGGCTTCTATCTGCTCGACAGCCTGCTGGCGGGCAACGCGCAGCAGTTCTGGGGGGCGCTGCGCCATCTGGTGCTCCCCGCCTCCACCCTGGGCCTGCTGCTCAGCGGCGTGTTCGCCAATGCCCTGCGCCTCAACCTGCGCCGCGCCCTGGATTCCGATTACGTGGAGGCGGCCCGCAGCCGCGGCCTGAGCGAACGGCGGGTGGTGCTGCGCCATGCCCTGCCCAATGCGCTGCTGCCGGTGCTCACGATCACGGGCATCACCGTGGCCTCCCTGATCGGCGGGGCGCTGCTGATCGAGGTCACCTATTCCTGGCCCGGTGTGGCCTTCCGGCTGCAAGAAGCGATCGGCCAGCGGGATTACCCCGTGGTGCAGGG
>VGPP01000061.1 GCA_016882585.1 Cyanobacteria bacterium M_surface_7_m2_037 | reverse complement strand
CGGGGGTGTGGCGGCTGCCGGTGGCGGTGCTGCCGCTGGCGCTGGTTCGGCTGGTGGTGCAACGGGTTGGGGCGGCTGTGCAACCGACGCAGGTGCTGCGGCGCGCGGGGGCTCCGGCGCTGGGGCAGTTGCGACGGCGACAGGCTGTGGTGGAGCTGCTGCGATCGGGGCCTGCGCTGGTGCTGCTGGGGCCTGCGGCGGTGGCGGTGCACCGCCGGCTTCGAGCATCACCTGGCGGGGGCTGCCCAGAGCTGAAGCCACCGCCTTCTCCAGCAGGGGCAAGCGGCTCTGCACCATCGCCATCCAGTTGCCGGCCACCTGCACCACGGCGCGCTGTTGATCCAGGCGGGCCAACACGGCTTGCTGTGAGAGCAACATGCGCGTGGAGGGGAGCTCCAGGCCGGCGAGGATCTGCTGCCAGAGCTCCACCAAATCGGTGCCGGCTGGGGGCGCGGCTGGCGGGGCAGCGGCGGGTTCTGGTTCGGGCGGTGCTGCTGGTGCGGTGGGTGGAGCCGCCGAAGCCGCCGGAGCGGCCACAAGGGCGGGGGCTGGAGCCGCAGCGACGGCTGGGCTAGGGACGACCGGTGCCGTGGGTGCCGGTGCCGCCATAGGCGCCGGCGCTGGAGAGGGAGCGGCTCCGGTCGTGGCGGTGCGGGCTTGTTGGGGTTCGGCGAGCAGTCCCAGCAGCAGCACCTCCAGCCACAGGCGCGGTTGCACGCTCTGGCGCAGCTGCTGCTCGCTTCCCTTGAGCTGGGCCTGCCAGCGCAGCAGCGGTGCTTTGCCGATGCGCCGCGCCAGATCCGGCAGGGCGCTGCGGAACTGCGGCGAAAAACTGGTGAGCTCGAGCCGATCGGGAGCGACGCCTGCCAGCACCAGATCCCGCAGCAAGCCGGCCAGCCCCTGCAGCACCGCCGAAGGTTCCCGGCCGCGCTCAAGCAGGGTGCGGATCGCTTCGATCAAGCCCAGCGGTTCGCCAGCGGCCAGCGATTCGGCCAGCTGCAGCAGTTCCTGTTCGGGCACCGCGCCCAGCAGTTCCCACACCGCCTGGGGTTCCACCGGCGCCGGCAGCAGGCTGAGCTGATCCAGCAGGCTTTCGGCGTCACGCAGGCCGCCCTGGGCTCGCTGCGCCACCACATGCAAGGCCTCGGCGGTGATGCCGATCTCCTCCTGCTGGGCGATCCAGCTCAGGTGCTGCTCGAGGGCCTCGAGGGGGATGCGGCGGAAATCGAAGCGCTGGCAGCGGCTGAGGATGGTGGGCAGCACCCGCTGGGGGTCGGTGGTGGCCAGCACGAACACCACCCGCGGCGGCGGCTCCTCCAGCGTTTTCAGTAGCGCGTTGAAGGCTGCGGTGGAGAGCATGTGGCACTCGTCCACCACATACACCTTCCAGCGGGCCTGCACCGGCGCAAAGCGGGAGCGCTCGATCAGCTCGCGGATGTTGTCCACGCCGGTGTTGGAGGCGGCGTCGATCTCGATCACATCGAGGGCGTTGCCGTTGGCGATCGAGGTGCAGAGCTCACAGGTGCCGCAGGGCTCTGGCGTGGGGCCATCGGAGCCGATGCAGTTGAGCGAGCGGGCCAGGATGCGGGCGCTGGAGGTTTTGCCGGTGCCGCGCGGGCCGCTGAACAGATAGGCCGGCGCGATCCGCCCCGAGCGCAGCGCATTGCCGAGGGTGGCCGCGATCGCCTCCTGCCCCACCAGCTGATCGAAGCGCTGCGGGCGGTACTTGTGGTGGAGGGGTTGGTAGGCAGCCGGCATGGCTGGAGGCTACTGGCCGTGCTCGAGCATGCGCTCCAGCCGGCCTTCCAGTTCCTCCACCTCACTGAGCTGATCTGCCAGCTTCTGGGCGGCCAGCCGCAGGGTTTCAAAGCCTGGGCTCTGGGCCTCGCCCGGACTCCAGCGTTGCTCCGCCTTGGCGAGTTCGAGCTCCAGCCGCTGCTGCAGTTTCAGCCGCAGCCCATCGAGCTGTTCGATGCTGCGCCGGGCCAGGGCCTTGCCCTGCTCGAGCTGCGCATCGTTGAGCCGCAGACCCTGCCGCAGCAGCATCCGTGCGCCGCTCAGCACGGCAGCGGGAACGAACTGGCCCAGGGCCAGAGCCCCGAGACTGCCGGTGTGCAGCCAGTTCTCCACCTGCTCGCTGCGGTGGCGGCCGGTTTTGCACCAGTGGGCGAAGTGCTCGCAGTTGTTGAACAGCAGGTTGTAGTTCTGCTCTCCCAGGCGGCCCATGGCCCGGCGCAGGGTCACCCCTGGCGCCGAGCAGCTGCCTTCGGGGTAGGCCACCACGCTCAGGGGTTGGCCGCGGCTGAACTCCTCCAAGGGGCTGCGCAGGATTTCCCGCCCCTCGAGGTAGTGGGCCACGGTGCCGTCGCCTAGATCGATGCCGTGGTGATTGAACAGGCCGTGCTGGCGCGGCACCTGCAGGTGATCAGCAACGGCCATGGCCGCCCGCGCTCAGGCGGTTTCCTGCTGCACCTGCTCGCTGCCGGGCAGGGGCAGCACCTTGGCCTTGGTGCGCTCCTCCACCAGCTCGCGGGTCACGGTGAAGGCCTTGGTGCTCTTGTCGGATGGCAGGTCGTACATCAGATCGAGCATCAGCTCCTCCACGATGCCGCGCAGGGCCCGGGCGCCGGTTTTGCGGCGGTGGGCTTCGGCGGCGATCGCTTCCACCGCACCGGGCTCGAACTCGAGCCGCACCTCATCCATGCTCAGCAGCGTCTGGAACTGCTTCACCAGGGCGTCGCGCGGCTCGGTGAGGATCGCTTCGAGGGCGCGGCTGTCGAGCGGTTCGAGCACAGCGTTCACCGGCAGGCGGCCGATGAATTCCGGGATCAGGCCGTACTTCACCAGATCGTCGGGCTCGAGGTGGCGCAGCACGTGGGCGGCCTGCTGATCCTTGGCCTGGCGGTGGCGGCTGCGGCCGCCTTCGGGAATGAAACCGATGGCGTTGCGGCCCATGCGGCGCTGCACCACATCCTCGAGGCCCACGAAGGCACCACCGCAGATGAACAGGATCTGGCTGGTGTCGATCTGAATGCAGTCTTGATAGGGGTGTTTGCGGCCGCCCTGGGGTGGCACGTTGGCCACGGTGCCCTCCAGCAGCTTGAGCAGCGCCTGCTGCACACCCTCACCCGACACATCCCGGGTGATCGAGGGGTTCTCGCTCTTGCGGGCGATCTTGTCGATCTCGTCGATGTAGATGATGCCCCGCTGGGCCTGATCCACATCCAGATCGGCCTTCTGAAGCAGCCGCAGCAGGATGTTTTCCACGTCTTCGCCGACGTAACCCGCCTCGGTGAGGGTGGTGGCATCAGCCACGGCGAAGGGCACATCCAGCAGCTCGGCCAGGGTTTGGGCCAGCAGCGTTTTGCCGCAGCCGGTAGGGCCGATCAGCAGGATGTTGCTCTTGTGCAGGCGGGTGGCGGTTTCGTTGCTCTCACCCTTGCCATCGCCCTGCCAGGCCAGGCGCTTGTAGTGGTTGTACACGGCCACCGACAGCACCTTTTTGGCCTCCTCCTGCCCCACCACCTGGGCATCGAGGTGGGCCTTGATCTCCCGCGGTTTGGGGATCTCGGCGAGGGTGGGAACGGGTTTGCTGCTTTTCTTGGCCGGTGCCTTGCCCTTGGCCTCGGCGGGTTGGCGGGCGCCGCCGCCATGGCCCTCCACGAGCTCCTCATCGAGGATCTCGTTGCAGAGGTCGATGCACTCATCGCAGATGTACACGCCCGGCCCGGCGATCAGCTTGCGCACCTGGTCCTGCGATTTGCCGCAGAACGAGCACTTCAGGTGGGCATCGAACTTGGGCATCGAGCAGAAGCGGCGGTGCGGCGGGAGCGTCCTGGCGGAGGCGGGCTAAGGGCCCGAAACCAGGATCAACGGGATCCCGCGTTTCGTCAGCCGTCCTTAAGGATCAAACCGGGGCGTCGTCGGTGACGACGCGGTCGATCAGTCCGTATTGAACCGCCTCTGCCGGGGAAAGGAAGTAGTCGCGGTCGGTGTCTTCGGCGATCTTCTCGAGCGGCTGGCCCGTGTGCTCCGCCATCAGGCCGTTGAGGGTGTCCTTGAGGTAGAGGATCTCCTTGGCCTGGATCTCGATGTCCACCGCCTGGCCCTGGGCGCCGCCGAGGGGCTGGTGGATCATGATCCGCGCGTTCGGCAGGGCCAGGCGCTTGCCCTTGGCGCCGCCGGAGAGCAGGAAGGCACCCATCGAGGCTGCCAGGCCGTAGCAAATGGTCACCACATCGGGCGACACCTGCTGCATGGTGTCGTAGATCGCCAGGCCGGCCGTCACTGAGCCACCGGGCGAGTTGATGTAGATCTGAATGTCCTTCTCGGGATCTTCGGCCTCGAGGAACAGCAGCTGGGCCACCAGGGCGTCGGCAACCTGGTCGTCGATGCCGGTGCCGAGAAAGATGATCCGCTCGCGCAGTAGGCGCGAATAGATATCGAAGGCCCGCTCCCCCCTGCCCGATTGCTCCACCACGGTGGGCAGCACGCCCGGAGCCGCCACCGGGGCTGTTGCGCTGCCCATGGCGATGGTGGCTTCCGGGCGGGTGCCCAGCCAGCGGTTCTGGATCGGGTGAGGGGTGCTGGCGTTGATCACGCGGCCGGACTGTTGTCAGTCCGGCCAATCTATGGGGATCAGGCTTCGGCAGCGGGCTCGGCGTCGGCCTCAGCCTTGGCCTTCTTGGCGGTGCTCTTCTTGGCAGCGGCCTTCTTGGGCTGGTCGCCTTCGGCTTCCGGGGCCTTCTCGGTGATGGTGGAGTTGCTCTCCAGCCAGCCCATCAGCTTCTCGCGCATCAGGTCTTCCTGCACGGCCTGGCGCAGGCGGGCGGGGTCGATGCGGGAGTTGTCGCTGAAGCCGCGGCTGAGCTCCTTCACCTTGGCCTCGATTTCATCGGCGGCCACCTCGATCTTCTCGGCGCTGGCGAGGGCCTTGAGAGCAAGGCTGCGCTTGAGGCGCTCTTCGGCCTCGGGGCGGGAGGTTTCGCGCAGGCTCTGGATCAGCTGCGGGGTGAACAGCTTCTTCACGTCCATGCCCTGTTGGGCGAGCTGACCAGCGGTCTGCTCCAGCAGCGAGATGATTTCTTCCTGCACCAGGGTTTCGGGCAGTTCCACCTCGAGCTGTTCCACCAGGGCCGCCAGCAGGGCGTCGTGGCGGTTGGATTCGTTGCGGCGCTCGGCGTCTTCCTTGAGGCGCTCCTCCAGATCGGCGCGCAGTTCGGCGAGGGTCTGCTTGTCGCTGGCCTGCTGGGCGAAGGCGTCGTCGAGGGCGGGCAGCTCGCGGGTTTTCAGTTCGGTGAGGGTGATCTCAAAGCTGGCTTTGCGGCCGGCGGCGTCTTCCTGGGGGTACTCCTCGGGGAACTGGCAGGCCACGGTTTTGCTGTCACCGGGCTTCATGCCGATGATGCCTTCCACGAAGCCGGGGATCATGCGGCCGTCTTCCAGCTCCACTTCCATCGCATCAGCGCTGCCGCCGCTGATGGCTTCACCGTTGTCGGCGTAGGTGCCGGAGAAGTTGATCACGGCCACATCGCCGGATTCAGCGGCGCGCTTCTCCACCGGCACCAGGGTGGCCAGCTGACGGCGCGACTGCTCGATCAGCTCATCCACACGGGCGGCATCGAAGCTCACGCTCTCGGCTTCGGCCTTCAGCCCCTTGGTGCTCTTGAGGCTGGGGGTGGGCTCCACATCCATCTCAAGGGTGAGGCTCAGCTCCTGGCCGGGCTCAAAGCGCTCGAGCAGGGCTTCAAAGCCGCCATCCACGCTGGGTTGGCCGATGGCCGGAATCTCGGCCTGCTTAAGGGCGTTGCGGAACACGTTGTCCACCAGCTCCTCGAGCGCAGTGGCGCGAATGCGCACGGCGCCGATCTGCTGCACCAGCACGGCGCGGGGCACTTTGCCCTTGCGGAAGCCGGGCAGCTTGAGGGTGCGGCTGAGCTTCTCCACCGCCTGCTCATGGCTGCTCTGGGTGAGGCCTGCGGGAACACCGATCTCCACGGCCATCCGGCTGCCGGGGCGAGGGCTGGTGCTCACCTTGAGCTCGGATTGGCTGGCAGTGGAGGCGGCAGGACTCATGGATCGGCGTCTAGGCAGCCCACGATCCTATGAACTGACGTGTGACAGGCCGATCCGCACTGTCGCCAGCGATGGGTTCGCCGCGTATTGTTGGCAGCAAGAACAGCGACCTGAAGATCTCTTAGCGAAAGCCCGCCGGGCTTTCGCACACCGTTTGGCAGATCGTTTCAGCCCTGGCACCATCCGCTGCCACAACCTCTGCCCCGTTTCCGGATCACGTTCTCCGTTGCGCAGCGACAGCCCTGCACCCGAACCACGTACCTGAATCTCCGTTGACCAGCTCCATCCGCCCTCTGCCTCAGCGCCCTCTGCACGTGGCCGTTCTTGGTGCCAGCGGTGCCGTGGGTCAGGAGCTTCTGCTGCTGCTGGCTGAGCGTCAGTTCCCAGTGGGCCGCCTCACCCTGCTGGCTTCGCCCCGTTCGGCCGGCCAGACGGTGGCCTGGAACGGCCAGACCCTCACGATCGAGCCGGTGAGCGCTGAAGCCTTCAACGGTGTGGATGTGGTGCTGGCTTCGGCGGGTGGTTCGGTGTCGAAGCAGTGGGCACCTGTCGCCGCTGCCGCCGGTGCTGTGGTGATCGACAACTCCAGTGCGTTCCGCATGGATGCGGAGGTGCCTCTGGTGGTGCCCGAGGTGAATCCCCACGCCGCCTTCGCCCACAACGGTGTGATTGCCAATCCCAACTGCACCACGATCCTGATGACGCTGGCCCTGGCGCCGCTGGCGGCCAAGCGGCCCCTGCGCCGGGTGGTGGTGAGCACCTATCAATCCGCCAGTGGCGCTGGTGCCCGCGCCATGGAGGAGTTGGCCAACCTGAGCCGCACCGTTCTCGATGGCGGCACACCCGAGAGCAGCGTGCTCCCCTATTCCCTCGCCTTCAACCTGTTCCTGCACAACTCGCCGCTGCAGGACAACGGCTATTGCGAGGAAGAGCTGAAGATGCTCAACGAAACCCGCAAGATCATGGGGCTGCCTGATCTGCGCGTGTCGGCCACTTGCGTGCGCGTGCCGGTGCTGCGGGCCCATTCCGAAGCGATCAACATCGAGTTTGAAGAGCCGTTCCCGGTGGAGGAAGCCCGTGCACTCTTGGCCGCGGCTCCCGGCGTGGAGCTGATTGAAGACTTCAGCTCGAATCGTTTCCCGATGCCCACCGATGTGACGGGCCGCGACGCGGTGGCTGTGGGCCGGATCCGCCAGGATCTGAGTGAGCCCAACGCACTGGAGATCTGGCTCTGCGGTGATCAGATCCGCAAAGGTGCGGCGCTCAATGCGATTCAGATCGCTGAGCTGCTGCTGGATCCAGCTGCCGCCGCCGCCGCTGGCGCGGCCACTGCAGGTGCGGTGGCTTGAGCATGGCGGCTTCTGTGCTCCAACCCGGCGCCACCTCGCCTGCGCCCTTCGGGCGGGTGCTCACGGCGATGGTGACCCCCTTCGCCGCCGATGGCTCGGTTGACCTCGACCTGGCGGCACGGCTGGCCAGCAACCTGGTGGACCATGGCTCCGATGGCCTGGTGCTCTGTGGCACCACCGGCGAGTCGCCCACCCTCAGCTGGGATGAACAGCATCAATTGTTCTCGGCCGTGAAAGCGGCGGTGGGAGAGCGCGCCAGCCTGCTGGCGGGCACCGGCAGCAATTGCACCGCCGAAGCCGTGGAAGCGATCGCTGAGGCTGCGGCTCTCGGCGCCGATGGTGCGCTGGTGGTGGTGCCTTACTACAACAAACCGCCCCAGGAGGGCCTCGAAGCGCATTTCCGCGCTGTGGCTGCTGCTGCTCCCGCGCTGCCGCTGATGCTCTACAACATCCCGGGCCGCACCGGCTGCAGCATCAGCCCCGAGACCACCGCTCGGTTGATGGATCTTCCGAATCTGGTGAGCTTCAAGGCCGCCAGCGGCACCACCGAAGAGGTGAGTGCATTGCGAGCCCTCTGCGGGGAACAGTTGGCGATCTACAGCGGCGACGACGCCCTGCTGCTGCCGATGCTGGCGGTGGGCGCTGTTGGTGTGGTGAGCGTGGCCAGCCATGTGGCCGGTGATCAGATCCAACAGATGGTGCAGGCCTTCCTGGCCGGCGATCACGCCACTGCCCTGGCGCTGCATGAGCAGTTGCTGCCGCTGTGCAAGGCCATGTTCTGCACCACCAACCCCATCCCCGTGAAAGCCGCGCTGGAGATCAGCGGCTGGCCCGTGGGTGCCCCAAGGCTTCCTCTCGTATCCGCTTCGAACGACGTGCGCGATCAACTCACCTCTGTGCTGGCAGCCCTGCGTCCCACCTGACGCCAAGGCCCACTGGAGCGCGCCACGGCTTCGCTCCCCCGATGTTTCTGTTCTGTTTCCGGCTGCGCCGGACCCCACTTCCTGAATGACGAACCAAGCCAAACAACCCTGTCTGCGGGTCATCCCCCTCGGTGGCCTTCACGAGATCGGCAAAAACACCTGCGTTTTTGAATACGGCGACGACATCATGCTGGTGGATGCCGGATTGGCATTCCCCAGCGATGGCATGCATGGCGTCAACGTGGTGATGCCGGACACCAGCTATCTGAAGGAAAACCAGAAGCGCATCCGCGGCATGATCGTGACCCACGGTCACGAAGATCACATCGGCGGCATTGCTCACCACCTCAAGAACTTCAACATCCCGGTGATTCATGGTCCGCGCCTGGCGCTGGCGATGCTCACCGGAAAGATGGAAGAAGCCGGTGTGATGGATCGCACCATCCTTCAAACCGTCGCTCCGCGCGATGTGGTGAAGGTGGGTCAGCACTTCTCGGTGGAGTTCATCCGTAATACCCACTCGATGGCCGACAGCTTCTCGCTGGCCATCACAACCCCGGTGGGCACCGTGATCTTCACCGGTGACTTCAAGTTCGATCACACCCCCGTCGATGGCGAAACCTTCGACATGGCTCGTCTCGCCCACTACGGCGAGCAGGGTGTGCTCTGCCTGTTCAGCGATTCCACCAACTCCGAGGTGCCGGGCTTCTGCCCGCCGGAGCGCTCTGTGTTCCCCTGCCTGGATCGCCACATCTCCCAGGCGGAAGGCCGGGTGATCATCACCACCTTCGCCAGCTCGATTCACCGGGTGGCGATGATTCTCGAGTTGGCCCTCAAGAACGGCCGCAAGGTGGGCCTGCTGGGCCGCTCCATGCTCAACGTGATCGCCAAGGCGCGTGAGCTGGGCTACATGCGTGCCCCTGATGATCTGTTTGTGCCGATTAAGCAGATCCGTGATCTGCCCGATCGCGAAACCCTGCTGCTGATGACCGGTAGCCAGGGCGAGCCGCTAGCTGCTCTGAGCCGCATCTCCCGCGGTGAGCACCCCCAGGTGCAGGTGAAGACCACCGACACCATCATCTTCTCCGCCAGCCCGATTCCGGGCAACACAATTTCTGTGGTGAACACCATCGACCGGCTGATGATGCTGGGCGCCAAGGTGGTGTACGGCAAGGGCGAAGGCATTCACGTGTCGGGCCACGGCTTCCAGGAAGACCAGAAGCTGATGCTGGCGCTCACCAAGCCGAAATATTTCGTGCCCGTGCACGGCGAGCACC
>VGPP01000060.1 GCA_016882585.1 Cyanobacteria bacterium M_surface_7_m2_037 | reverse complement strand
TGGTTGTGGAGCCGACAGCGGAGGATTCCACCTGGTTCTCCATGGTTCTGCCTACGCTATCCCTGTTTTCCTGGCCAGAGTGGTATCAGGCGATGCCTTGCCAGCTGTCCCACCCGGTCCGCTCATGACCGCTCTGCAACACCCCGACGCCATCCGCCACTTCCAGTCGCTGTGCGACGCCTGCCAGTCGCTGGCCAGCCGCTACCACAGCCCGGCCGAGCTGCGCCTCTACGCCGACGGGTATCTGCACGCCCTGCGCAAGACCGCCGTGCTCGATCCGATTGCGCAACGGCGCCTGGAGGAGCTGGTGGATCGCTGGATCATGGATCCCTCCAGCTTCATCGGCCCCGGCGATGACATGAGCACCCTCTACGAAACGGGCCGGAACTGATCCGGCCCCGCAGCCCCTCAGGCCAGGGCGACAGCCAGCTTTTCGCGCAGCTCGCCGGAGTTGTACATCTCGATCAGGATGTCGGATCCGCCGATGAACTCCCCGTTCACGTACACCTGGGGAATGGTGGGCCAATCAGAAAACTCCTTGATGCCCTGACGGATCTCCATGTCGGAGAGCACATCGAAGGTTTCGAAGGCCACCCCCAGGGAGTTGAGGATCTGCACCACGTTGTTGCTGAAGCCGCACTGGGGCATCAACTTGCTGCCCTTCATGAACACGAACACGGGGCTGCTGCCCACCAGTTGTTCGATGCGTTGCTGGGTGGAGGCGTCCATGGATCAGGCGGTGGGGGTGGAGGTCTGAAGGGCGAGGGCGTGAATGGCCTCGCTGGCCAGTTCGCTGCGCAGCGCGCCATACACGAGCTGGTGTTGCTTCACGCGGCTCAGGCCGTCGAAGGCGGTGGACACCACCGTCACCTGCAGGTGATCGCCGCCGCCGGTGAGGTCTTCCACCTCAACACGGGCATCGGGCAGGGCCTGGGTGATAGCGGCTCTCACCTGGTCGGGATGGACCATCGCTAGGAGCGTCGGGGAGCGGGCTGAGCAGGGAATGTAGGCGCCGTGATCACTGGGCTGCCGGAGCAGCGGTGGCGGCGGAGTAGGGCGTGGCCACAAAGCCGAGCTCCAGCAGGCTCTGGTAGGCCTTCTGGCCCTGGGGGCTGGTGGGCGACATGCGCTGCACCACCCGCACCAGCAAGGGCACAGCCACCTGTGGCTGGTTCATGCGGCGCAGCAACGCCGCCAGGCGCAGCTCGATGTTGGCCTGCAGTTCGGTGGCTTCACGGCCCTTCTGATCCATCTCACGGGGGATGCGGGCATCGAGGCCGCGGAAGGCACCGGAGAGGTTGCGGTAGGCGCTCACCAGATAGGTGGCGGCTTCCAGAGCCTGGTCGTAGTCGGTTTTAGCCTGGCTGAGCTTGCCAGCCGCCGCGGCCGCATCACCCTGGGCCACCTTGGCCTGCACGGAGGCCAGGTTGAGGCCGGAGCTGGTGGATTCGAGCACCTTCTCAGGCTCCTGCTGGGCGCCCACCGGCAGGGGGGCCAGGCTGGGGGTCACCAACGCCAGGGCGCTGAGGGCAAGAGCGGCGATCGGCCGGCGCACGGCATCAAGTCAGACGTTGGAAAACTCTACGGGCGCTGCAAAGCCGCCTTCCGCAGCGCTGCGGCCCACCACTG
The DNA here is from genome assembly GCA_016882585.1 of Cyanobacteria bacterium M_surface_7_m2_037. Taxonomy (GTDB): domain Bacteria; phylum Cyanobacteriota; class Cyanobacteriia; order PCC-6307; family Cyanobiaceae; genus Vulcanococcus. The sequence continues at coordinate 8,009 of VGPP01000060.1, read as the reverse complement.
CCAGGGCTTCACGCTCCGCCGCGGCCATCGCTGCCGCCAGTTGCTCACTGAAGTGCTTAGCCGCCTCACGGCCGTGGCCCTGCACATGCAGCGGCGGCCCGAAGGCCAGGGCAGCCGAATCGCCGAAGCGGGGAACGGCGCGGCCGTAGGCGATGCCGATCGGCAGCACCGGCACATCGAGCCCATGGGCGGAGGCCAACAACGCCAGCCGCGACAACCCCTGCATCAAGCGAATCGGGCCGGGCTCGCGCATGATCCGCCCCTCGGGAAACACCACCAGCTGCTGGCCCGCCTCGAGCAGGTCCACGGCAAAGCGCAGGCTGGCGGTCTGCGGTTTGAGCTGGTTCACCGGGAAGCAGCCGAGCCGGTGCAGAAACCAGCCCTGCAGCCCCTTCATCTCATCGAGGGTGACCATGAAGCGGCAGTCGCGCCCGCTCACCCGCCGGCCGGCCGCATACGGAAGCATCAGCGCATCCCAGCGGGCCCGGTGGGTGGGGGCCATCAACACCGGGCCGCTCAGGGGCAGATGCTCGCGGCCGATCACATGCAGCCGGCGGAAGAAACCCTTGAGGGCCACGTCTTGGGTAATCAGCATCGCCAGCGGCGACAGCCAGGGGCTGATGCCGTTGCACAGGCTCTGCTCGCGCTTGCTCAGCTGACTGGACGCCGTCGCCACCGTCTCGCGGCCTGCTCGGCCAATCCGTTGCGTTCACCGTAGGAGCTGAACCCCACGCCGTTCACCGCGGGCGGGCACTTCCCCCTGCGGCCGCTGCAGCCAAATCCATAGGATCCGGCCAGACGCCCCCGATGCCATGGCCAGCCTTGGCGTGAACATCGATCACATCGCCAACGTGCGCCAGGCCCGCCGCACCGTGGAGCCCGATCCGGTGAGCTACGCGCTGCTGGCGGAACTGGGCGGCGCCGATGGCATCACTGTGCACCTGCGCGAAGACCGCCGCCACATCCAAGACCGCGACGTGGAGCTACTGCGCCAGACCGTGCGCAGCCGCCTCAACCTGGAGATGGCGGCCACGGCCGAGATGGAGGCGATCGCCCTGCGCATCAAGCCCGACATGGTGACCCTGGTGCCGGAGAAGCGTGAGGAGGTGACCACCGAAGGGGGCCTCGATGTGGCCGGCCAGCTGGAGCCGCTCAAGGGCCTGGTGGGCCGCCTGCAGGAGGCCGGCATCGGCGTGAGCCTGTTTGTGGATGCCGAAACCAGCCAGCTGGAGGCCTGCCGCGCCACCGGTGCCCGCTGGGTGGAGCTGCACACCGGAACCTACGCCGAAGCCACCTGGCAACAGCAACCGCTGGAGCTGGCCCGCCTCACCGAAGGCAGCTTCATCGCCCGCAGCCTCGGCCTGCGGGTGAATGCCGGCCACGGCCTCACGTATCAGAACGTGGAGCCGGTGGCGGCGATCGAGGGGATGGAGGAGCTCAACATCGGCCACACGATCGTGGCCCGCGCCCTGGCGGTGGGCCTGGAGGAGGCGGTGCGGCAGATGAAGGCTTTAGTTCAGAATCCCCGCCGGGAACCCCTGTTCGGCAGCACCAGTTCATGACCCAGTACCACTTCGTGGCCGCCAGCGAGACCTTCCTCACGGTGGAGGAGCCCCTCGATGAGGTGCTGCGCGAGCGGGTGCGCAACTACGGCGAACAGGGCAAGGAGATCGATTTCTGGCTGGTGAAGCGTCCAGCGTTCCTGAACGCTCCTGAGCTCAAGGCGATCGCGAGTCAGGTGCCCCAGCCCGCCGCGGCCGTGGTGTCCACCGACGCCAAGTTCATCGAGTTCATGAAACTGCGCCTGGAGTTCGTGGCCAAGGGCAGTTTTGAAGCTCCCAGCGCCTCGATCCCCGACGCCCTGGCCAGCGCGGCCTGAGGCTTTCCGCAGGCGCTGAGCGCCGCGCAGGCAGTCAGCGCAGAGAGTCGGCGCAGGCAGTCACCGCAGACAGCCAGCAAACCCCCACCAGAAATGTCCTGAATTCAGTGCAGTCTGTACAGAATTCTGGACGTTATCGGCTGGCAGCATCCGTGCCCAAGGCTCGGGCTGGCATTCATCTGCAGGCCCGATACCCCCGCCTTCAGAACAGCCCGAGAAACTTCTTGCGTGCCGGCTCGCCAGAGCCCTCAGGGCCCTCGGCGGGGCGGCCCTGATCGCCGTCCTGCTGGTAGCGGGGTTTGGCATCACCGATGGTGAGCAGCGCTTCTTTGTTCTTCCACCAGATCCAGTCTCGGATGGGTGGGGTGCGGGTGAGCTCAGCGCGTGTCAGCCCCAGGCCGAGCTTGCGGGAGGCGTCGAGCAGAACCTCCACCATCTGATCGCCGTTGCTGCAGTTCGCCAGGGCCTCGTTGGTGCGCTTGGCCCCGTCGAGCGCTTTCACCAGGATCGAAACCCGCTGCCCCACCGACAGGGTGCGCGGATCCGTGGGCTGGCTATCCATCAACGCTGGCGTGGTTGCCGGAAGGTTAATGGCGCTGCAGGGATGACAGAACCACCGCCGAATGGCAAGACTGGATGCAACGCGCCGTCGGCATGACGTCCTCCCAGCGCCGCTCTCACCACTGGGTGATCGGTGACGTTCATGGTTGCGCTGATGCCCTCGAGCAGCTGCTGCAGCGGCTCCCCGCCGGCGATCGCCTGATCTTCTGCGGCGATGCGATCAACCGCGGCCCAGGCATCGAAGCCAGCATGGAACGCATCTGGGGCCTGGTGGACTCAGGCCGGGCTGTGTGGCTGCGGGGCAATCACGAACAAGACCTGATCAATGGCCTGCAGCGCAGCAGCTGGCAGGCCGAGCGTCGCCTGGCCGGCTGCGACACCTACCGCCAGTTGGGCGAATTCCGCTGCAGCCAATGGCTCGAGCGGCTGCAGCACCTGCCCCTCGCCTATTGGGGGGAAGGCTGGGTGGCCACCCACGCCGGTTTTGATCCCGCCACCTGGCAACCGGATCTGCGGGTGCGGCTCGATTTCTGGCAGAACTACGACGGCCGCTTCGGCGATGTGGTGATCGGCCACACCCCCGGCCCCCACGTGCGCCGGCTCCATCACATCGTGATGGTGGACACAGGCGCCTGCTACGGCGGGGATCTGAGCGCCTACTGCCCGGAAACCCAGGCGGTGATTTCGGTTCCCGGTCTGCGCGCCGAACAGGCCTCACCGCTACCCGGCTTCCGCGCCCGCTCGCCGGAGCCGGCTGCCGCCCTGGGCTGAGCCTTGCTCACGCTGTATCGCAGCAATCGCGCCGAACTGCTGGCCCAGGTGTTGGCGGCTCAGTTGGAGCTGGAGCCCCCTGGGCCACTGGAGCAGGTGCAGGTGGTGGTGAACACCTGGCCCACCAGCCGCTGGCTGGGGGAGCAGATCGCCACGGGCCTCAGCGCCGGCATCGCCGCCAACCTGCGCTTTCCCTTCCCCACCAGCCAGCTGCGCCAACTGGTGGATCACTGGCTTGGCGACAGCCAGGCCACCGGGCCCGACCCCTGGCGTGCCCAAAACCTGGTGTGGCCGCTGCTGGAGCAGTTGCCCGCCCTACTGGAGCAGCCGGAGGCCGCCCCTCTGCAGCGCTGGCTGCAGCAGCGCCAGGGCCACAGCCCGCTGCGCCAGCTCGATCGCCCCCTCTGGCAGCTGGCCCGCGCCATCGCTGATGCCATCGACGACTACGGCCTTTATCGCCCGGCCATGCTTGAGGCCTGGCTGCAAGGCAACGCCGTGGATAGCCGCGGCCAGCCCCTCGCGCCGGCGCTGCTCTGGCAACCGCTGCTGGTGCGCAGCCTGGCGGAGGCGCTGCCCGGCGAACCCTTCGGCCTGCGGGCCCTGGCGCTGATCCGCCGGCTGCAGCAGGGTTGGCGGCCCGCAGCCGCGCCTCCCCAACCGCTGCGGCTGTTTGGCCTGAGCAGCCTGGCGCCGCTGCAGGTGGAGCTGCTCCAGGCGATCTCGGCCTGCCAGGCCGTGGAGTTGTATCTGCTCACCCCCTGCCGCGATCTCTGGCAGCGGCGCGAAGGCGCCGGCAGCCGCGATCCCCTGAGCAGCGAGTGGCTGTTGGAGGTGCCCGGGCTGGAGGCGCGCTTCGGGCGGCTGGGGGCTGAGTTTCAACAGCTGCTCGAGGGCAGTGGCGACAGCCAGCTGGGGGAATGGCGCGAAGGCGATCTGTTCTTTGCTCCCGCCGCAGTAGCCGCAGAGCAGGGCCGCCCCGCCTCCCTGCTGGAGCAACTGCAGGAGCGGCTGGCCAGTGGCAACGCCGATGGCGAAGCCACCGAAGCGCTGCAAGCCCCACCCGGCGATCACTCGCTGGAATTCCATGCCTGCCCCGGCCGGCTGCGCCAGCTGCAAGTGTTGCGGGATCGCCTGCTGCAGCTGCTCGCCGCCGATCCGAATCTCGAACCGCGCGACATCCTGGTGATGACCCCGCAGGTGGAGGCCTTCGCGCCGCTGGTGGGGGCGGTGTTCGGCGATAGCAGCGCCACCGGCGTGTCTCTGCCCTGGCGGCTCACCGACCGCAGCCAGCAGAGCGAGGCGGGCATCAGCCAGGGGCTGCTCGAGCTGCTGCAGCTGGGGGGAGAGCGTTTCACCGCTTCAGCCCTGGAGCGGGTTCTGGCGTGCACGCCCTTGCTCGAGGCCCAGGGGCTCAGCGGAGACGATGCCGCCGCCATCAGCCGGGTGCTGCAAGAGGCGGGCTTCCGCTGGGGGCTCGATGGCGCGGATCGCGGCGGCGACGACAGCCACAGCCTGGAGTGGGCCCTCGATCGCCTCGTGCTCGGCCTGGTGCTGCCGGAGCAGCCGGGCCTGGCGCCGGGCAACTGCGCCCCGCTGGCGATGGAGGGCAGCCTCGAGCAGCAGCAACGCTGGATCGCACTCCTTCGAGCGCTGCTCCAACAGCTGCGCTGGCTCGGTAAGCCGCGCACTCCGGCGCAATGGATCACCGGCCTGCGGCAGCTGCTCAGTGCCCTGTTCGCCGAGGGTGGAGAGCGGGCCTGGGAGCTGCAGAGCATTCACGCCGCCCTGGCCGATTGGAAAGCGGTGGCGGAAGCCAGCGCACTGGAGCTGGCGGCGCCGGTGGTGGCGGAGCTGCTCGGAGAGCGGTTGAGCGAAGGCAGCGGCCGCTTCGGACATCGCTCCGGTGCCCTCACCATCAGCGCCCTTGAGCCGATGCGCGCCATTCCCCACAAGGTGGTGGTGCTGATGGGCCTGGATGCCGGTGCCTTCCCGCGCCAGCGGCAGCGGCCCGGCTTCCACCTGCTCGAGCAACAGCGCCAGCTGGGGGATCCAAGCAGTGGCGATCAAGACCGCTACGTGCTGCTCGAAAGCCTGCTCTCGGCGCGGCAGCACCTGCTGGTGAGCTGGAGCAACCGCGATGAGCGCACCGGTGAAGCGCTCGAGGCCTCCACACCGGTGCGGCAGTGGCTGGAGTGGCTCAGCCGCGAACTGCCGCAGCTGCCCCTGCGGGTGCACTGCGCCAATCCGCTCGAGCGCGCCAATTTCCTGCCCGCAGAGCCCTGGCCGCCCGCCAGCTGCGATCGCCGCTTGCTGCAGGCCCGCCAACAGCTCGAGCAGGGGCTGGCGGCACCACCCGCGCGGGGGCTCGCCTTCAGTGCCCTGGCTGCGCAGCCGCCCCAGGAGCCCGAGCCAGCGGCCACACCCGGGCAAGCGTGGACTGCGCTGCGCCAATGGATCGAGCAGCCGCAGCGCAGCTGGCTGGAGGGTCTGGGCCTGCGCCCCCGCGAGTTCGATCACCCCGTGCTCGATCGCGATGCCCTGGAGCTGGGGGAGCGGGAGCGCTCAGCGCTGCTGCGCCAACAGCTCGACCCGTTGCCGCCGGCCCTGCCCGACTGGCCGCAGCTGGAACGGGGCACAGGCCTGCTCCCACCGCTGGCCGCCGGTGAGCTGGAGGTGCAGCAACTGGAGCAGCGCTGGCTGGCCCTGAGCAGCTGCCTGGAACTGCTCGGAGAGCCGCAGCTGCGCCCAGCCAGCTGGGATGGGCTGGCCGCAGAGCTGCCCTGGCGCGGCCGCCAGCTGGTGCTGGTTCACACCGCCAAACCGCGCACACCGCAGCGGCTGGTGCTCTGGCTGGAGCTGCTGCTCGCCTGCGCCGCCGGCCAGGCCCCCACTGGTGCCGCCCTGGTGGGCCGTGATGGCCATCGCTTCCGGGTTCTCGAGCGCCTGGAAGCCCTACCCGCCGCCGAAGCCGCCGCACAGCTGGAGTCACTGCGCCAGTGGCATGGCCAACACCAGCTGCACTGCTGGCCCCTCCCCCCGGAAACCGGCTGGGCCTATGCCGCCGCAGCCGAGCACCGCCGCTGGAGCGCGGCCGTGGGCGCCTGGGAGGGCAATGCCATGCAGCGGGGTGAACGGCGCGATCCCGTGCAGGCGGTGTGTTTCGGCGCCGATCTGCCGCTCGAGCAGCTGCTCACGCCGGAACTCGAGGCACTCGCCCTGGAGTTGCACGGGCCCTTGCTGGAGCGGCGCCAGGAGGTGAAGGCATGAGCCTGCTCCGCTTCGATGCCAACGCCATGCCCCTCAGCCCGGGCATCCGCCTGCTGGAGGCCAGTGCGGGCACGGGCAAAACCTTCGCCCTGGCGCACCTGGTGCTGCGCCTGCTCAGCGAGGGCAGCGCACCGCTCACGGTGGAGCAACTGCTGGTGGTCACCTTCACCGATGCGGCGGCGGCGGAGCTGCGCGATCGCATCGCCCGCCGCCTGCAGGAGGCCCTGCAACTGCTCGAGCCCGGCAGTACGGCCACACCCGGCGATGCCCCCCTGGCGGCATGGCTCGAAGCCCTGGGCCCGAACCCGCCAGCGCTGCTGCGCGGCCGCTTGCTCCTGGCGCTCGAGCAGCTCGATCGCGCCGACATCACCACCATCCACGGCTTCTGCCGCCGCACCCTGCAGCGCCAGGCGCTCGAGGCAGGCCTCGGGCCGGCGGTGAGCCTGGAGAGCGAAGGGCGCGAGCGCCGCGCCGAGCTGGTGCACGACTACTGGAGCCGCCAGGTGCTGCCCCTTCCCGCCGGCCTCTTGGCGGGCCTGCGCCAGCGGCACATCACGCCCGAGCAACTCACATCACTGCTGGGCAGCCTCGATGGCGATCCCGCCCTGGCCCTCGATCCCCTGCCACCGGAGCTGAGCAGCGAGGCGCCGCTGGCCCCGCAGCTCGAGGCCCTCTGGCCAGCGCTCTGGCAGCGCTTCCACCAGGAATGGCTGGAGCGCAGCGCCGCCCTGGAAGACGATCTCTCCGCCGCGGCCCGCGAGCTCAAAAGCCTGGGGATCGCCCCTAAGCCCTACCGGCTCAAAGCCAAACCCGACAAGCTCGAACGGGTGCAGGCCTGGCTCGATGGCCGGCTGGATACCAGCACCGCAACGAGCTACCAGGAGGTGCTCAGCCAGAGCGATCTGCTCGGCTACTTCCACCCGGGCAGCTTCTGCAAGGTGGCGGCACAGGCCCATGGCGATGGGGTGTCGCTGCCGCAGCGTCCATTGATGGAGGCGATCGCGGCGCTCGTGGATGGGCCGGCGGAACTGGCGCTGCTGCACTTCGCCCATTGGGGCCGCGCCGAGCTGGCCCGCCGGCGCGAACGCAGCGGCCAGATGGGCTTTGGTCAGCTGCTCGAGGCGCTCGATCCAGGGCCGGATCCAGAAGGCGCTGAGTCACCGCTGCTGGCGGCCGTGGCCCAGCGCTACCGCGCCGCCCTGATCGATGAATTCCAGGACACCGACCCGATCCAGTGGCGCATCCTGCAGCGGGCCTTCACCGGCGCTGGCTCGGAGCACCTGCTGGTGATGGTGGGCGATCCCAAGCAGGCGATCTACCGCTTCCGCGGCGGTGAGCTGGCCACCTATCGCCAGGCGGCGGCCGCCGCCAGCACCAGCTACGGCCTCACCGAAAACCGCCGTTCCAGCGAAGCTCTGGTGGCAGGTCTCAATGCCCTGATGCGGCCCGGCCTGGTGCGCTCCGGCCTGGACGTGCCCGCCGTGGAGGCCAAAGCCCGCAAGGGCGAGCTGGTGTTGGCAGCGGGCGAATC